>JASLOY010000127.1 GCA_030745255.1 Vicinamibacterales bacterium | reverse complement strand
GGCCGAGCTCGACAGCGGGGGCAACCGTCACGACCGGGGCTGGATTCACGCCTGGACCGGCAACAACGCCGATTTCGCAGCGCGCGACACGCGGTCGACCTCGGCGTCGCTCGACCAGCTGGTCGCCACGCACGTCGCGCGCCCCGACCGGCTGCCCTCGCTCGAACTCTCGGTCGACGCCGCGCTGGAGGCCGGCCGCCCGATTGCTTACAACCCGAGCGGCGTACGCCTGCCGGCCGAGAATACGCCGCTCAATGCCTGGGAGCGGGTCTTTGGGCCAGCCTCGGCGGGTGACGCGGTCGGCACACGCCGCCTCACGACGCTCGATTTTGCCTACGACGAATATCGCAAGCTCGCCCCGTCGATTGACGCCACCGACCGCGCCCGGCTCGAGTCCCATTACAGTCTCGTCGAGCGACTCGGGGGCCGACTCGAGGGGCTGGCCACCCTGTCGTGCGACGCGCCGCCGCGACCCGCGGCCGCCTTTGCACAATACGACGCGAGGTTCGACGCTTTCACCGACATCATCGCCGCCGCGTTCAGTTGCGACATCACACGGGTCGTCTCGCTCTCGCTGGGCGAGATGCCGACCGCCGAATTCGGCGCCGACCACATCAGCGACAAAGTGCACAAGGGGATCGCGCACTACATTTACGAAGACCCGGCAAAGTACGCCGCGATGACCGACTATGCCGAGTATCACGGCATGCAGGTCGCGCGTCTCGTCAGCACGCTCGA
Source organism: Vicinamibacterales bacterium (assembly GCA_030745255.1). Classification (GTDB taxonomy): domain Bacteria; phylum Acidobacteriota; class Vicinamibacteria; order Vicinamibacterales; family UBA8438; genus NP936. The sequence goes on along the minus strand of JASLOY010000127.1, from coordinate 7,992 downwards.
GGCGATGCCGGATGCCGGCGGCGGCTCGGTGATGGACAACACCCTGATCGTCTGGGGGTCCGAGCTCGGCGACGGGTGGCACGGCTACAGCCGTTACTGCCCCGTCCTGATCGGCGGCGCCTGGGCCTTCAAGACGGGGCGTTACCTGCACTGGCCGCACGAGACCCCGGCCGAGATGCGGGTGCCATCTCAGGTGCTGACCGGCGGCACGTCGAGCGTGAGCGGTATCCCTCATCAGAAGCTGCTGGTGAGCGTGGCCCGTGCGATGGGTCTCGACGCCGACCACGTGGGTCTCGAGCATGTGCGTGGCCAGCGCGGCGACTTCATCGACGTGACCGGCCCGCTCCATGGATTGACCGCATAGCCAACGGGCACGGATGGCGAGCAAAGTGCGAGCGTAACTCGTGGTACCCTGAACGCCTGTCTCTCAAGAGGTGCACACTATGACCATTCGACGACCTGGGCTCATCGCCAACAGCGTGGCACTCGCATTGCTCATCTCGACGGCAGCCGCTGCCCAGGCTGGTCGCGGCTCGTCGCCGTTACGAACGGCCGACGGGCACCCCGATCTGAACGGCGTCTGGGACTTCCGGACCGTCACGCCGCTGGAACGCCCAACGGAGTTTGCCGACAAGGAATTTCTCTCTGAAGAAGAGGTGGTCGCATATGCCGCCGAACGCGTGCGTGCCAACAACGCCGACCTCGACCGGGAAGCCAAGAAGCAGATCACGACCGAGCGCGGCCAGGTGAACGGCACCAGCGAGACGCGTGACCTGGCACTCGCTTATAACGACTTCTGGTGGGACCGCGGCACGGCCGTCGTCGAGACGCGTCGCACCTCTCTGGTCGTCGACCCATCAAACGGACGGATCCCCGAGCTGACCGACGCCGGCGCCGCGCGAGCAGCCGAACGGCTCCGGGTCAACCAGCGACCCTCAGAGGGCCCGGAGGATCGTCCGCTTGGTGAGCGCTGCATCACCGGCTTCAATTCCGGACCACCGATGCTGCCCTCCGCCTACAACATGAACGTGCAGATCTTTCAGACCGCCGACCATGTGGTGCTGCTGAACGAGATGGTACACAACGCGCGCATCATCCCGCTCGATGGCAGCGACCACAGCTCGGTGCCACTCTGGACCGGTGTATCACGCGGACATTGGGAAGGCGACACGCTCGTCGTCGAGACCAAGAACTTTCTGCGAGAGACCAGCTTCCGGAACTCGAGCAAGAACCTCCACCTGACGGAACGGATCCAACGAACGAGTGAAGATTCCCTGCTCTACACGTTCACGGTGTCCGACCCCACCACCTGGACCGCACCGTGGACGGTGGAGCTGCCGATGCGCCAGAGCGACCTGCCGATCTTCGAATACGCCTGCCACGAAGGGAACTACGGCATGGACGGCACGCTGACCGGTGCCCGTGCCATAGAGAACGCATCGGGCCAGTAGTCGACACGGTCGCGCCGGCACGCCCCATTGAGGGGCCCCTGCCGCGTCGTCTGCAAAGAGGAGAATGCGATGATCTGTCGACGTCTCGTCGCGATATGTGCGGTGGCCGCCGTGATGCTGGTCGCGCCGCCGCTCGGCTTTGCTCAGTCGGCACAGCAGACGCCCCGGACCGCATGGGGAGCCCCTGACCTGCGGGGTGTCTGGAACAACTCGACGCTGACGCCGTTCCAGCGCCCCGAGTCGCTCGGCGACAAGGAATTCCTGACCGACGAGGAAGCAGCAGCCATCGAGCAGCGCACCGCCGACCGGAACCGCGAGCTGGCGGGCCGTGCCGCCCTGCGAACCGAAGCCGACCCCAACGGCAATGTCGACCGGGGCGTCGACGGCGCCCCCGGGTCGTACAACAACTTCTGGATGGAGCGCGGCACCAGGGTCGTCTCGACCAGGCGCACCTCGGTTGTCACCGACCCCCCAAACGGCCGGCTGCCCGCCGTGACGCCCACGGTCCGAGCTTGGATGGAGTCGGACGAAGCACGGTATCTCGCCGATGTCAGGGGCGGGCGTCTGCCGACCGAGCACTACGACCAGCTCGACCTCGGTGACCGCTGCATCTGGTATCGCGGTGTGCCATCGTTTCCGACCGCCTACAACAACAACTACCAGATATTCCAGACGCCCGACGTCGTGGCAATCGTGCAGGAGCACATCCACGACGTGCGCGTCATCCCGCTCGACGGGCGGCCGAACATCCCCGACTCGGTCCGACAGTATGCGGGCGATGCCCGCGGGCACTGGGAGGGCGAGACGCTCGTCGTCGAGACAACCCACTTCAACGAGCACGCCTTCATCCGCAACTTCAACCCTACCCTCAGCCAGGCATTGCACGTCGTCGAACGCTTCTCGCGCGTCGATGCCGACACGCTCGGCTACGAGTTCACCGTCACCGACCCGAACACCTGGACGCGTCCGTGGGGCGGCTCGCTGCCGATGACCCGCAGCACGGGCCCGATGTTCGAGTATGCCTGTCACGAGGGCAACTACGGGTTGACGAACATGCTCGCTGGGTCGCGCCTGCAAGAGCTGCAATAGCCGCAGCGGCCCGACCGGCCACGATCGCCGCGGTCAGAACGGTCGCGCGCGCCTACAATGGGGCGCCCAGCAACAAACGGTTCTTCGTGGTGATGTCAGCGGGCAGGGCCTGCGTCCAGATGCAATAGCCCTGCTCGGTCAGGCGCATCGCCCGCACGATATCGATGGCCACGGATCCGTCCACCCATCCGGAGAGGTGACCGCTGTCCCCTCTGCCGAGATCATGACAGCAGGGCAGCACGGCAAGCCGCGCCCGCACCGCCACGGCTCGCTGCAGCACCCGGTCGGTGAGACTTCCACACGCGTGACACGAGACCACGACGTCGGTGCCGAGCAGCTCCACGTCCTCCACAGCGCTGGCGACAAAGGTCACGCGCCCGGCGAGCCTCGGCCAGTCCTGAACCAGCGCATCGTGCACGCGAGCGCCCGAGGCCGGTGGGGCCGGGTCGACCACCAGCGCGTTCGGCGACGAGTCGTCGAGCAGCAGCATGGTCTGGGCCAGCAAGCCGTGCCCGCCACCCAGATCGATGACGCGTCCGCCACGAAACCGCCGCCGCACCCGTCGCGCCATCTCCCACGATTCGTATAGCTCCTTGCGAGGCAGACATCCGGCGTGACACACGGCTCGCGCGACGCGATGAAAGAGCGTGTCGTCGGGAAAGCGACCGAGGTCCTTGTCGGTCAGGCGCCCACGTGCAGATCGCGAGAACATGCAGCAGAGCCTACACCCTTGCTGCATCCAAGCCCCGCTGGCGCCGCCTACTGACCGGCAAGAAACGCGAGCACGGTCTGGTTGAACGCCTCCGGCCTCTCCATGTTGACCAGGTGCGTCGCTGCGATCGGCTTGATCTGAGGCTCCCAGGACCGTACATCGAGCAACCCTCCATGGAGCATCACGACGGGTGAACCCAGTCCGGTGTCCTCGTAATAGAGCCGCGCGCCCTCGACCTCGATGAAGTCGGGCGTAGGTAAAGCTGTCATGGCCTGTTCCTCCTCAGATGCGTAGGTGGAGCCGTCGGGATCGGTCCGACGACCAGGAAACGACGAGAAGTTCTGCACTTCGTTCCGGACCAGGTGGGTAGCGACGGCGGCCGGCAGCCGGTGTTCCCTGTGCTCAATGACGACGGGCGGGACCGTCAGTCTCTGGCAGGCGGCCGGAGCTTGTCAACTGGAGGGAGCAAACCGATGCTTCTGGGCATTGTCTCGGCCACGCCCATGATGCTCTTGGATGGCCAGAATCGACCACTATTGAGGACGCTCACGAGATCCGACCTGGCTCCACAATATTCAGCTATCGCATTCTATTTAAGGTAGTTGTGCTGTTTCAGCCGATGCCAATGGCGCTGGCATGCGATGTGAAGTCTTAGAACGACGGGAAGGGAGGGACCCAATGACACGAATGAAACTCGTCGGACGGTTGACGGCGGCCATGTTCCTGATGGCGTTCTTCGCCGCCCCTGGCAACGCCGCTAGCGCCGACGACGATCTGCAGCGGCAGGTCGAGCGGCGGCTGGCGAAGGAGGAGGTGGTCGGGTTCACCGTGGAGGTGGACGCACGCGGGAACGAGGTGACACTGAGGGGCGAAGTCCCATCGTTGTGGCACAAAGAGTGGGCCATCGATCGGGCGCGTATGACCGACGGTGTCGTGGGCGTCGTCAGCTACCTGACCATCAGGGATGCCGACGGCCCGCACGCGCTGGCGCGCGGAGTTGCCGAAGCGATTCGACGCTACCCGTACTACACCGTCTTCGACTATGTCAGCGGCTCGATCAAAGACTCGATCGTCACCCTACACGGCGTGGTCACCGCGCGCCCCGACAAGCCAAGCGACCTCTACGAGCGGGTGTCACGGGTGCCAGGCGTGAAAGGGATCGTCACCGAGCTCGACGTGCTGTCACCGGGGATCGGCGACGAGCGGATTCGCGCGGCGCTGGCCCGAGGCCTCTATGGCCATCCGGCGTTCCACCGCTACGTTGGTCTCGACCCCGGCATCCATCTCATCGTGAAGAACGGCTATGTCACGCTGAAGGGTGCGGTGCTCACCCAGGCCGACCGGATCCAGGCCGACGCCATCGCCCGCCGCACCTTCGGGGTCATCAGGGTGGACAACCAACTGCGCACGAAAGAGGAAATGCGGAAGGCAGCTCCTCAGCCGGACGCCGCTGGCGTGGAATAGATCAGAGCTCGGTCATGAAGAGGTCTGCGGGGCAAGGCGTTCGCCTTGCCCCGCAAGGGTCAAGTCAACTGAGTTCTGTGATCAGTGAGCAGTCGGATCTCGCCCCGCTCTCCCAGGTAACGACATCTGCGCGCCGCGGCGGCCCAGCCGTGCTACAGTCTTGCGGTTTACGCCAATCGAATCGCCTGAGCGCGCTTCCGGGGGAGCCCTTCGACCATGTGGGAACACAACTACACTCCCATCGCCAACAGCCTCCTGTTCTCGACGCTGGTGGCCGCCATACCGCTGGTCATCCTGTTCTACATGCTGGGGGTCAAGCGCAAGCCAAGCTGGATGGCTGGGCTCAGCGCGCTCGGCGTCGCAGCGGTGCTGGCGATTGGCATCTACGGCATGCCGGTCACGCGAGCGGCCGCCTCGATCGTCTACGGCGCCGCCTTCGGGCTGTTCCCCATCGGTTGGATCGTCATCGCGTCGCTGATCCTTTACCGCGTGACCCTGGACACCGGGAAGTTCGAAATCATCAAGGACTCGATCGGCGCGCTCAGCGATGACCGCCGGCTGCAGGCGGTGCTGATCGGGTTCGCCTTCGGTGCCTTCATCGAGGGCGCGGCCGGCTTCGGCACCCCCGTGGCGGTGGCCGCCGCGATGCTGACCGGACTCGGGTTCTCGCCGTTCTACGCGGCGTTCATCTGTCTCGTCGCCAACACTGCGCCGGTCGCATTCGGCTCGCTCGGCATCCCGGTCGTGACGTTGGCCGGCATCACCGAGCTGCCGATGGACGCACTGAGCTCGATGACAGGACGATTGTGCGCCCTGATCGCCATCGTCATCCCGGCCTACATGGTCATCATCATGTCGGGGTTCAAGCGGGCAACCGAGGTGCTGCCGCCGATCGTCGCCTGCTCGGTGACCTTCGCCGGCGTGCTGCTCTTCGTCACGAACACCATTGGCCCGGAAGTGGCCGTCATCCTGGCGTCGATCGCCGCCCTGGTCGCCATGGTCCTGGTGATGAAGGTGTGGCAGCCGAAGCAGGTCTTCCGGCTCGAGGGAGACATCGAGGCGACCACGGAACGCCACAGCCACACGACCGGAGAGATCGTCTCGGCCTGGAGCCCCTACATCCTGCTGGTCGTCTTCGTGCTGGCGTGGCGCTACGCGCCCGTGCAGGCAGCGCTGAACTCGGTGAGCATGGCCATCGAGGTGCCCGGCCTTCACAACCTGATTACCCGTGTGCCGCCGCTGACGCCGGAACCGTCGCCCTACGCCGCGGTCTACAACTTTCAGTGGCTCTCGGCGGCCGGCACCTCGTGTTTCCTGTCCGCCTTCGCCGCGTCGCTGCTGCTCGGCCTGTCGCCCGGCAAGTTCTTCGGCATCGTCGGATCGGTGCTCAAGCAGCTCTCCATGCCGCTGCTGACGATTGCCTCGGTGCTCGGCGTGGCGTTCGTGATGAACTACGCTGGCATGACTTCGACTCTGGGTCTGGCCTTCGCAGCGACTGGGGCACTGTTCCCCTTCTTCAGCGCGATGCTTGGGTGGACCGGGGTGTTTCTGACCGGCAGCGACACGTCATCAAATGCGCTGTTCGGCACGCTGCAGATGGTGACCGCGAACGCGCTGGGACTGAACCCGGTGCTGACCGCCTCGACGAACGCCGCCACCGGGGTGATGGGCAAGATGATCTCGCTGCAGAGCATCGCCGTTGCCGTGGCGGCCACCGGCATGGCGTCGTCCGAGGAAGGGCGCCTCTTCCGGATCACGCTCAAGCACAGCATCATCCTGGCGCTGTTCATGGGGGTGGTGACGATGGTCTTCGCCTACGTGCTGCCGCAGCTCGTGCCGCAGGTGTAACGGCAGGTCGGTCGGCGACCTGAGCGCGGACGGTGCTGACGTCAGCGCGGAACCGGGTGGGGACGGGGGCGGTGCCGTTTGCTTCCAGTGGCCGGTGCTCGTCGGGCCAAGCGCGCGGCCAACGCCGGACCACCACGCAGGGCCTCGGCGAGGTTCGCCCCGAACAGCGCCGATTTCTTGCCAGGTCTCAGCAGCGCGAAGCCGATGAAGCAGGCGGCCCCAGCCACCACAAACAAAAGCCCCCCACAACGGTCACCGCAACGAATGTTTCATCCATCACCACGACCTCCATTCAGCGGCGTTCGCAAGAGAAGAACAGGGCAGGCCATACTGCACCCACAGGCGTTAGACACCAGATGAGCCCGGGTGGCGTCGAGTACGGCGCCAGCTGAGCCTGCGGCCTTACCGGTCGCGCTCGGCGAGCGTTGGGCCCTGGACCAACTCGAGGACCAGCGCCTTCACGCCGTCCTGCTCTTCGAGCGCATGAATCGCCGCGATGTTGGGATGGTTCAGCAAGGCGAGCACCTTCGCCTCACGCTCGAAGCGCGCCAGCCGGCCGGCTCATTTCACCCGGTAGGTTTCTCGGAGCGCCGGCTGGTACATGGGCGGGCTCATGTGGTTGAAGCCCTGCAGGAACTCGACCGCTGTCTGGGTGACGAGTCTGCCCCGTGCCGCGAGCGCATCGCGCCAGACCTGCCAGTCGGGCCCATTCCCGCCGATCAGGACGGCCTGACCGGGACGTGTAGCCAGGTAGTGGTCGTAGCTCGCGTAGCGGGTCATGGTGATCATCTCGTCGTAGTCCGAGCTTTCCTCGGTGCGGCTCGGCTCGTCGGGGTAGATCACCTTCCACTGCCCGATGGGGCGTGCCCCGATCTTCTCCTCGAACGGCCAGACGTGATCGACCGTGGCCTCGAGAATCTCGTCGAATGCCCCCTTCCGGATCCGCGCGTAAACTAACTCGATAGTCTCGGTACCCGGCTGTGCGACGTCGTTCCGCACCGCGATGACGTCATCGCCAGCCGCGGGACGGGTCTCGTTCACAAGCTCGTACTCGACACCAATCCCGGGCAGAAATTGTGGCCTGGTCGTCGCGGTCAGCCCCTGCAGGAAGTAGCCGCCCTTCGAGCCTTCGCTGACCTGACGCCGGAGCAGGCCCGCCTGGTTGTTGCGGTCGCGATTTGGACCATTGCCGGCCAGCGTGAGCGACAGCCGCCCACGCGTATACCGCCAGTGCTCGAAGCTGGCGTAACGGGCCAGCCGGTAGCCTTCGTCGAGGTCGGGGCGTCCGCCACGCTCCGGGTAGACCACCTGCCACTGACCAGTGATGCGGGCGCCCAGCCGCTCGTACCACGGCCACACCCCGAACAGGCTCGCCCGGTAGTAGACCTCATGCGCCCCCTTTTGCAGGAACTGGTGCCGCAGCATCAG
>JASLOY010000126.1 GCA_030745255.1 Vicinamibacterales bacterium | reverse complement strand
TGCTCAACGACGGCGACAGTCGGCTGGTGTTCGTCACCTACGACTTGAACTGTCTGGATGTTGCTACCCCGGTTCTGCGGCAGCGGGTCCGGCGCGAACTGGGCATCGAGCCGTCCCACCTGATTCTGCTGGCCACGCATAACCACAACGCTCCGATTCAGATCAATCCGGACAACTTCGCCTACGGTCGGTGGCTGGCGGGCGAGATGTTCGGTCTGATCGAGGAGGCGATCGCCAACGAGCGCGGGCCGGCGCGCGTCGAATTCGGGTCGGGATACGGCTACTTCATCACGGCACGCGGCAACGCGCCGGTCGACTATGAGATCCAGCTCCTGCAGGTGACGCGGAATGGCTCTCCGGTGGCGATGCTCTTCAGCCACGGCACCCACCCGGCCCAGGCGTCGCGCTCGCTGATCGACACGGGACATCCCGGGTATGCGATGGACGACATCGAGGCGGCGGTGCCCGGCGTGCTCGCGATGTACTCGGATGCGTCCGGCGGCAACCAGTTCCCGCGCCAGCCAGCCGACTGGAACGCCCAGGTTGCCGCCTCGCGCGAGACAGGGGCCGCGGCCTACGATGCGTTGCTCGAGGCACGGGCGCGCGAGCTGGGCCGCCGGCTGGCCGAGGCGGTGCTGGGCATCGCGGATGGTCTGCTCGAGGACGTCACCGGTCCGATCACAAGCAGCATCGAGGTCGTGGGGCTGCCGCTGGCGCCGCCGATTTCACGCGACGAGGCGCTGGCGCTGGCCGAGCAGTTTCCGCCCGACGTCGGGTTCGTCCACTACCCCCACCGGTACCGGAGCACCAACTGGGTCCGGATGCTGCTGCGTTACTACGAGCGGAACATCCCGTTTCCGACCCGGACCACGGAGATGGTCTGCACCGACGATACCTATCTGATTCACCAGACCGACCAGGAGTTCCTGGACCGCTACGACGACCGCCTTCACGACGCGTCGCCCTGTATCTACAACGAGATCATCGTGGCCCGGCTGGGGCCGATGCCGATCGTGGCGATGCAGGGGGAGATCTGCGCGCCGATCGGCGCCCGCATCAAGGACGTGTTCCGCGCCGACCGGCCGATCATGGTGTTCGGCTACATGGGCGAACACAACCTCTACATCCCGACCCGCGAGCTCGTCCGGCTGAACGCCTACCAGGCGCAGGTCATCCAGATCCAATACGCCTCCCCGGTCGGCTGGGCGCCCGAGGTCGAAGACGAGATGGTCGGACATGTCGTGCGGATGGTGGAGGCGATCCTGGACTGACACCACACGGCGACCGTCACGGTGGCGACGAGCGGCACGGCGGTGCACGATCTGCCGTTCCCGCACGACGCTCGTCGGAGGGCGGGGCATCTTCGTCTACTTGATGTTTCCCGCATCCAGCGACCGCTCGTTGCGCAGCGCGTGCTCGATAGCGTAGTTCCCCTCGTGGCAGGCAAACTCGTAGATGACGCCGGTGCCGGGAGCCGATCGCATGAAGATGCGCGCAGTCCAGGGCTGCGTCCAGGTGGAGGGGTCGTCCAGTGTGTACTCGTACTGCAGCAACTCGGGCCCCACCCGTGTGAACCGCTCTGTGATCTGCACATCGCGTGTCGAGCCGCTGGCCCCTCGCGACAGATTGGCGGTCTCGACCACCAGCGTGTCCCCCTCCCAGTGTCCACCCGAGCTGCCCATGGCGCTCGGCGGGCCCACCTTGCTCGGAGCCGCGTCGCCAATCGGAATCAGTCGCGTGTCGTGATGCATCTCGATCTGAATGGCGACGTGGTCGGCACTCTGGAAGATCTGGTAGTTGCTGTTGTAGCCGCGTCCGCTCAGCAGGGCCCCGCCGCCGCGACAGCGGATCGCCGGGTCCACACGGGCGACTTCTTCGCCGAGCGTCGGGCGTCGGTCCGGCGCCGGAGCGTTCCGTGCTGCCCGCTGCCGTTCCGCTCGCGCGTCTGCCGCGGCGGTTCGTGGCGGCAGGCGCCCGTTCGAGGGATCGACGATCAGTGACGTGCGGTTGTCGAACCAGCGACCGCTCATCCAGAACTGGTTGTAGCTCCGGGTCGACGGCCGGGCCGGCCGGGCCGCTGACTGCTCTGCGCTGGGCTCCTCGAGCGAGGCCAGCGCCCGCAGGAACGGTGTGTCCCCGAACACCGCGTCACCGCCGATCCTGTCGTACTCGGCTGCGTGCGCCTGCATCGCCGCCACCTCCTCGTCGGTCAGCGTGGCGCGGTCTCCCAGCGCTTCAGGTCGCTGGAACGGTGTCGCCGAGTCGCTGGCCCAGACTCCCTGCAGGTCGGGCCGACCGTCCGCCGTGCGCGGAACCGTCCATTCGTCCGTCGCCTGCCCCGCCACGACCACCGGACCGGCAGCCAGGGCCGTCAACAACGTCACAAACGCCGCGATACATTGCCTGCTCATCTGTTCCTCCTGACCAGTCCTCCCGGCCGGAACCCCACATCGTCCGCGTCGAGGTCGCGTACCCTGCACACGATAGGCCCCTGGGCGCGATGAGGCAAGTGGCCAGACCGAACGACGCGCCGTGACGTCGAGACGCGAACCAGTACGCGCTACAATGCCTTACTTCACGTCCGTCCAGTCTGGGAGGTCCGTATGGCGTTTCGCACCACACTGGCGGCACTCACGTGTGCCGCCGTTCTGACATCGGGGGCAGCCGCCCAGGCGCAAGGGCGGGCCATCACGCCAGTGACCGACGCGGTGCTGCAAGAGCCGGACCCGGGCGACTGGCTCAGCTGGCGCCGCACGCTCGATGGGTGGGGGTTCAGCACACTCGACGAGGTCGACCGGACCAACGTCGGGGAGCTCCGGCTCGCCTGGTCGTGGGGCCTCGACCCGGGCATCTCGCAGACGACGCCGATTGTGCACGACGGCGTGATGTATATCGCGAGCCCCGGCAACGTCGTGCAGGCGCTCGATGCCCGCAACGGTGACTTCATCTGGGAGTATCGTCGCGAGATCGAGAACGCGCGCCGTCCCGCCGCGCAGATGCGCAGCCTGGCGATCTACGAGGACCTCATCATCCTGAACACCTACGACGCACACGTCGTGGGTCTGGACGCCAGGACGGGCGAGGTGCGCTGGGACACCCCGGTCATGCCGAACGAGACGGGTTTTGGTTTCACGAGCGGGCCGGTCATCGCCGACGGCGTCATCGTGGCCGGGCTCATGGGCTGCGATCGGTTTCGCGAGGACACCTGCTATATCGTCGGCATCGACGGGCGCAGCGGCCGGGTGGTCTGGCGCACGTCGACCATCGCCAAGCCCGGGGAGCGTGGTGGAGATACGTGGGGCGATCTGCCGCTGCTGACGCGGGCGGGGGCCGATGCTTGGATTCCAGGCAGCTACGACCCGGTCACCAAGCTCGTCTACTACGGCACGGCGCAGGCCAAGCCGTGGTTGCGCGACGCGCGCGGCACCGACGGTGACGCGCTCTACAGCAACTCGACCCTGGCGCTCGATCCGTCGACCGGCGAGATGCAGTGGTATTTCCAGCACATCCCCGGCGACAGCCACGACATGGACGAAACGTTCGAGCGGATTCTGGTCGATTACGACGGCAAGCAGTCGGTGTTCAGCATGGGGAAGCTCGGAATCCTGTGGGAGCTCGACCGCGTCACAGGCCAGTTCAGGAACGCCGTTGATCTCGGCTACCAGAACATCCTGGACGTCGACCCGGCGACGGGCACGGTGACCTACCGCGACGGGATGGTCTCGGGTGTCGGCGAAGAGCTCTTCTTCTGTCCGAGCACCGGGGGCTTCAAGAGTCTGCGGGCGATGGCGTATCACCCCGAGACCGCGGCCATGTACGTCCCGCTTCACCTGAACTGCGAGACCGCGGCCTTCGGGCCGGTCGAGCGTCGTCTCGGGGGCGGTGGCACCGGAGGGGTTCGCGGGCGGCTGAACCATTTCCATCCCGACGCGCCGGGTCAGCTCGGCGAGTTCCAGGCGCTGGATATCCGCACCGGCGAGACGCTCTGGAAGCACCGCCGCCGGGCGCCCTACAACACCGCGGCACTGACGACCGCAGGCGGGCTGGTGTTCGTCGGCGACTGGGAGCGCTACGTCTTCGCCTACGACGTCGCGAGCGGCGAGGAGCTGTGGCAGACTCGGCTCTCGACGATGGCAAACGGGTATCCCATCACGTATGGCGTCGATGGCACCCAGTACGTCGCGTTCGGGGCGGGGAATTCGGGCGGGGGGTCGAGCTGGACCAGCATCGTTCCCGGCGACCTGCTGCGCGATCTGAAGAACCCTGGCCTGGGCGGTAACGCGATATTCGTGTTCGCCCTGCCGGAGTAGCGCCGCGACACCGGCGCATCGCGTGATCCCGGATCTCCCGATGCAGCGGCGGACGCCGCATCGCTAGACAGCTTTCCAACATCTGGTCGGACGGAGTGCGTCGTCGGAAGCCGTTATACTCTGCGGGTTCCTCGGCCGGCCCATTTGCCGACGGTCGGTGCGCGCGATCCGGTGCGCGGTTAGCGCGGAACACCACCAACCGCCTGTCGTGACTGGGGGACGGCGACCTGGCTGCACCGCTCGTGCGCCGCGTGGCATCCGCCACCTGCCACCGATCCGGCCCGGTGTCACACCGAACAGATGCCACCCGACGTTCGAGCCACCGTCTCGCCTTCTCACAGCGTCGCGCGCACGGCGGCCGGCATACTGCTCGCCGGCATGTTGCTGGTGGGAATCGCCGGCTCCGTCTGGCCGGTGGTGCCGGCGTTGGCGCCGCCGCTGCTAGCGTGGTGCGCCTTCGGGCTGCTCGGGCCGAAGCTCGGCAGACCACAACGCGTCCAAGCGCTCGTGTTCGTCGCCGTTGGGGCCGTCGCCCTGGTGTGGGGCATCAGCCGCGGGGCCGAGCTGCGGGTCGAACGGATACTGGGGCAGAACCAGCCGATTCTCTCGATGCTGGCCGCGATCACCTTGCTGCGGTTACTGAACCCACCGGTCGGAGAGGCTGAACCGGAGCTCCCGCGCGGGTTGGGCACCTACGTGCGTAGCATGTTCGGTGTGCACGCGTTCGGAGCGATCATCAACATTTCGGCGGTCATCATCATGGCCGACCGGCTGGCTCGCGCGGCGCCGCTCAAGATGAACCAGGCGCAGTTGCTGAGCCGAGCGTTTACGGCGGTCGCCTTCTTTTCGCCGTTCATCGGCGGGGTCGCACTGGCGCTGGCCTACACGCCCGGCTCGAACCCGCTGTTGTTGCTGACCTTCGGCGGTCCGCTGGCGCTCGTGGCGCTGGTGCTGCTGACCTGGTATGCGCACACCGGTCGCGTCGACGACATCGAGAACTTTCGCGGCTATCCGGTCCATTTCGAAAGCCTCATGGTGCCGCTGGTGCTCGGCACGGCCGTGCTGCTCGCCTACACGCTGACGTCCAGCTATTCCGTGCTGTCGCTCATCACCATGCTGACTCCGGTCATCGCAGGAACGGCGCTGCTCGTGCGCGACGGACCGTCCAGGGCCTCCCGTGCGCTGAAGCACTACGTGACGACCCGCGTGCCGGAAATGGGCGGCGAGCTTGCGCTGTTTCTTGGCGCCGGGGTGCTGGGGGCAGGGCTGGTCGCGGTCTTCTCGGCCAACGGCCACTGGGTGCCGTTCGAGACATTCGATGCCGGCGACGCCAGCTTGTTGCTGCTGGTGTTCATCCTGACCTCGCTCGCCTGCATTCACCCGGTGGTTGTCGTCAGTGTCGTCGTGCCGCTACTGCAGTCGATCGACCCCGATCCCAGCTTCGTCGCCATCGCGTTCGCAATGGGCTGGGGTCTGGGCTGCGCGGTCAACCCGATGTCCGGCATCAATCTCGTGCTCAGTACCCGGTACGGAGCGAGCAATTGGGCCCTGGGGAGGAACAACGTCGCCTTCAGCGCCACGCTGTATCCGGTCGCAGTCGGGCTGCTCTTTCTGTACGAACGCACGGTCGGCTGACGCGACTTGGTGGTCCCGGTCATAAGTACGGTCACGCACCGAGGGTCCACTGACTGGGGTCGCGCTCGCTCCGCACTGCGCGAGGAGGGAGCATACCGGCAGTACTCGACCCCGCTGAGCACAAGCCCAGCGCCGGCCTTGGTGGGATGCATCGGCGGCCGAATGCGACCGTATTTATGACCTGGGCCACTTAGTCGGAGAGCTGTCTTCGGACCACGGCCTCGTTGAGCTCGACACCGAGACCGGGCCCGGTCGGTGGCGTGATGAACCCGTTCTCGATCGTGATCGGGTCGACGAATATCTCACTGTGCAGATCGTTTGTGTTGAACTCCTGCACCAGGAAGTTGGGCGAGCAGGTGTCGAGCTGCACCGCCGCCGACGCCGCGATCGGACCGCAGTACATGTGGGGCGCAATCATTGCGTAGTGCGCCTCCGACATGCTGGCGATTTTCTTTGACTCGAGAATGCCGCCGCACTGACCCACGTCGAGCTGGATGATCCCCGCAGCCTGCTTGCCGAGCACTTCGGCGAACTCGAACTTGGTCACCAGACGCTCGCCAGTCGCGATCGGGATGCTCGTCTGCGCCGCCACGCGGGCCATCTCGTCCACGTTCTCGGGCGAGACCGGCTCCTCAAAGAAATACGGATGGAACTCCTCCAGGATGCTCGCCACCCTGATGGCTCCCGATGTGCTGAACTGGCCGTGCGTGCCGATGCCGATCTCCAGCTCGTCGCCGACCGCGTCGCGCATGGCGCGGAAGATTCGAGCCACGTGATTGATCGTCTTCAGCGAGTAGTCGCGCGGACCACCGGTGATCGGCTGGAACGGGTCGAGCTTGCAGACGGTCATGCCGCGCTCGACCAGCTCGGCGGCGCGTTCCCCGGCGAGCGCCGGGTTCTCCCACACGCCGGCGGTGTCCAGGTAGGCGTAGGCGCGTAGCCGCTCGTGAAACTGGCCGCCCAGCATGTTGTAAATCGGTTGACCGGTCGCCTTGCCGACGATGTCCCAGCAGGCCATGTCAATGGCCGACATTGCCGGGGTCCTCGAGAGCCCGGGATGGCGGTAGTCGTGGGGGTTGCTATAGAGGTCCTGCCAGATGCGTTCGATATCGAACGGGCTCTTGCCGACGACCACCGAATCGCACATCTCGTGCAGCAGACTGACCTGCGAGCCCAGCTCGAGGACCCCGCCCGACACCCTTTCGCCGAGACCAACGATGCCGGCATCAGTCTCGAGCTGGAGGAACAGCCACTTCCGATGCCCGATGAAGGGCGCGATGTTGTCCAGCACCATCGTGCGGTACCCGGTGATGGTGATCTTCCGCGTTGGCGCATCCTGGATCATTGCCGATGCCGCCGGTGGTGTGGCGGCCATGCTGGCGCCAACACCGACTGCTGCCATTCCCGAACGCTGAAGAAAGCCGCGTCTGTCGATGCTCATGCTGGTCCACCTTCCTGGGCCGTCGAAGCGGCCACGCCATATTAGGAAATACTACCTGAGAAACGACGGGGAAGACCGGTCGCGTCTCGTCCGGATGTCCGAAGTATGGCCGGGTGTAGTGCAGGTCGGGCCTTGACGTCAGCCCTCCGTGCGAGCATTCTCCGCACGACGTGCCCGGTCGCGCTGCAACCCGTTTGTTGGCGTAGGGCGATTCACTTGTTGGGAGAGTGGATGACCGCCGACCGCCGCGCGCCAGTCAAGGAGGAAGGTCGTGAGAGTACCCACACTGGCACTACTCGGTTTGGCTGTAACATTGGCACTGGGGTGCCGCGCGACCGAACCGACGCCGGAACCGACGCCCGCCGCCGCCGAGCCACCGCCCGGTTTTACCGATTACGGCGCGACACCCTGCGAACCGGTCGGCGAGATCCAGTTCATCTGCGATCTCATCAGCCCGGAAGACCTCGCCATCATTCCCGATTCGGAGTGGGTCATCGCATCCGGCGCTCAGGAAGGTGGCCGCATCCACCTGGTCCATATGCGCGACAAGACCACGACGGTCCTGTTTCCGACAGTGCAACCAGCCGAGCGGTTCGATAGCACGAGCTACCCGACGTGTCCGGGTCCGCTCGAGGAGCAGGAGGCATTCAGGGCGCACGGTCTCTATCTCAAACCGGGAGACGGCGCCGTCCACACCTTGTATGTCGTCCACCACGGTACCCGGGAGTCGGTCGAGGTGTTCGAGGTAGATGCCCAGGCGTCGCCGCCAGGTTTGGCGTGGGTCGGATGCGCACCGGCGCTGTCGACGCTCAGGCTCAACAGTGTGGTCGCGCTTCCCGAAGGTGGCTTTGCGGCGACGAGCGGGCCGACGGACGACGTGTGGGAGTGGCACACCGGTACCGGGTGGAGGCGGATACCGGGTAGCGAGGGCACGGCGCCGAACGGACTCGAGATCTCAAAGGACGGTCGCTGGGTGTATATCTCCGGCTGGGCCGAGGAAAAGGTGACGCGTATCTCACGTGGTCAGACGCCTGTGCAAAAGGAGGTCGTCGACCTCGGATTCCGGCCTGACAATCTGCGCATGTCGGCCGACGGCTCGGTGATACTCGCCGCGGGCCACACCGACAAGGACGGGCGCTCGATTACCGAGCCGCGAGAGCCCTTGCGAGAGACGTCGAACGTGGCCGAGATCGACCCTCAGACGCTGGACGTCCGACGGATTTTCGAGCACCCTGCCATCGACGGGTTTGTGGCGTCCACCACAGCCACTCGGGTTGGGAACGAGCTCTGGCTTGGCTCGTACCGTGGTGACAGGATCGCGTATTTCCCGGCCCCCGACTAGGACCGCCTGGCGAAGGCCAG
>JASLOY010000125.1 GCA_030745255.1 Vicinamibacterales bacterium | reverse complement strand
CCTCTACGACGCCGGTTCCAGAATCGCCTGATACGTGAGCCTACGGCTCAGGCTACGCACGTCCGGACGCCACTGGCCGAACTGCTGGATCATTCCCACGAAGATCAGATCTTCCTTCGGGTCGATCCAGAACCAGGTGCCGGCGGCGCCGCCCCAGCGGAACGCGCCCGTCGAGTACGGCTCACCGGCCGCGGCCGGATCCATGACAACCCCGAAATCGAGCCCGAACCCGGACCCCGGACCCATCGTGCTGAGCGCCTGCTCCGACAGATGGTTCGTGCGCATCATCTCGACACTGCGCGGCGACAGCAGACGCACGCCATCGAGCTCGCCGCCGTTGAGCACCAGCTGAGTGAACCGCAGGTAGTCCATCGTCGTGCTGTAGAGTCCACCACCGCCAGAGGGGCCGGCCGGATGCCGGGTCGCATCACCGCGCTGTTCCGGCAGGACCAGCGCGCCCTCTTCATCCTCGCCATGAGTCAGGGCGAGGCGGTCGAGCTTTTCCGCCGGGACGTAGAATGCCGTGTCCACCATGCCCAACGGCTCGAAGATGCGTTCCTCGAGGAACTGGTCGAACGGCTGGCCTGAGATCTTCTCGACCAGATACCCCTGCACGTCGACCGCGATGCTGTAGAACCAGCGTTCACCCGGCTGATACAGCAGCGGCAGCGTCGCCAGCGTGTCGATCATCTCCTGCAGCGTCTTGCTGGAATCGAGCACCCGCGTCTCGCGATACATCCGGTCGACCGCGTTGCCGTTGCCAAGCCCGTAGGCCAGCCCCGACGAGTGGGTCATCAGCTCGCGCATCGTCATCGAGCGGTTCGCGTCCTCGAGGCGCGGCTCCCCGTTCGGGCCGTCGCCGGCATACACCTGCAGGTTCTCGAACTCCGGAATGAACTTGGTCACCGGGTCGTTCAGCCGCCATTTGCCTTCTTCGTAGAGCATCATCATGGCGACGCCGGTAATCGGCTTGCTCATCGAGAAGATGCGGTAGATCGCATCTTCAGTGAGCGGGTTGCCGCTCTCGACGTCTTTCGCGCCACTGATGCTCGAGTGCACGATCTTGCCGTGCCGGGCCATCATCGTGTGGACCCCTGCCAGGCGGCGCTGTTCGATGAACCGCTCCATACCGGCTTCAAGCCGTTCGAGCCGGTCGGATGAGACGCCGACCGTTTCCGGCGCGACCATCGCGAGATCGCGCGTCCCGGCGACATCCTCTGCGACGCCGCCGGCAGCGGTCGAGCACGCGATCGAGACGAGCGTGAGGAGGATGACGGTCAACCAACGTCGATCGAGGTTCAATCTCACAAGTGCACCTCCAGGGGGTCGTTCTGTCTGGCTTCAGGCCTCGGGCTACGGGCTTCAGGCGTTCAGAATATCGCAAGCGGGTTCAGCGGCGAGCCGGTGCCGCCGGGGTTCGGAATCGGGGCGGCGACCAGCAGGAACTCCCACCGGTTGAGCCGGGCGGCGGTTTCGGCCAGGGCCTCCAGATCCATGTTGTCGAAGATATTCGCGCCCAGTGCGACCAGCACCAGTTTGTGGAACGGAAGGGTGGTGCCAGGTATCTGGCCGACGTCCTGGGTGCCGTCGCTACCGACCAGGGCGGCGTCGCGTTCTTTCAACCAGGGCGCGACGGTGATGTCGTAGCCGGAACGGTTGTCGTTCACCCAGCGACCGGTGCGCAGGAAGACCGCGTCGCCTGCCGAGACCGTCACGCCGGTTCGGCGCTCCCAGGCCTCGATGTCCTCCGGATAGACGTGTGTCCCCGTTTCGAGTGCATCGAGTCCCTTGAGACGGGGGATGTCGAGCAGCACGCCGCGCGTGACGATGCCGCCAGCAAGACCGCTGATACCCATGTGCGAGCAGCCGTCTTCGGTGAAGGCATCCTCCAGGGCGACACCGTTGTAGATCTTGCCCTCGTGGTGCGCGTGGCACAGCGCGTCGAGATGACTGACGGTGGACCCGTGGAACGCCACCTGCTGGCGCTCCATCAGAAAGCCGGACGGAATGTCGACGACACGCAGATTGGTAAATGCGGTCGTGGAGTACGGATCGTCGGGGGGCGCGACGACGCTGATCGGGAGTGACAGCGACACAACCTCGCCGGTCGTCGCCAGCGCCAGCGCCTCGCGGCGCTTGGCCTGGGTGATCAGGTTGACGGCGCCGAGCTCGTCATCCTGGCCCCACCGGCCCCAGTTCGAGAGCTCCTGCATCCACTGATCGACCAGGGCTTTGGTGACCTCGGGGCGCTGCTGCGCCTCTAGGTTCCAGCCGCCAGCGAGCCAGATGGCGATCAACGCGGTGAAGCCGCGCGCGACGACGTGTGGATTCATGTGTGTGTTCCTTCCGCCTCCGCCAAGGCTACGGCGAGACCTCGCCGAAGTTCGCCGACGGAATCTCGAGCGGCGGTGAATCGTGTCATGGCGCGAGACGTGCCTGACCGGCTTCGGCGCAATGTTGAATCATCTCGAACATGTTCTGGGTGGCGTCCTCGCCGATCACGAACGGGTGCGGGTCGCTGACGCCGCGGCTCGCCAGCGCCTCGATCTTTTCATCCGCTCCGTCGAAGATCGCATGGTTCGAGATGACCACGTCGGCGTCCGCCTCCGCCGCGACGGCCGCGAACTTTCGCGCGCCGGCGATGTACTGGTCGTAGAACTCCGCGTTGTGCCGCATCGCGGTGCCGCCCCACAACGCCGCGACATGCGACCGGCCACCGTCTCGGACGGGCACCAGTGTCGAAATCGTGCCGGGCGTGTGACCTGGCGTCAGCGTGAAGGTCAGCTGCGTGTCTCCGACACTCAACGTCTGCCCGTCGGTCACGTCGAGGTCGCGGGTCGGCTTTGGCTGGCTGCCGGCGCCTGCCAACATCATGTCCCAGTCGGGCGCCGATAACAGCACGCTGGCGCCGAACTGCCGCTGGAGCTGTTCGGCGCCGCCGTAGTGGTCGCCGTGACCGTGGCTGACGAGCACGTGTGTGATGTCGGCCGGGTCGAGCCCGAGGGTCCGCAGCCCGGCGATGATCTCCGCCTCGACGTTGTAGTCATACAGCGGGTCGATAATGACGATGCCGCCGGACGTCGTGACGGCCCAGGCATTGAGCGACTGCGTGCCGAGGAAATAGAGATTGTCGAACACCTTGGCCGGTTCGGCGTACCAGTCCGACTGAGGCGGCGGCTCTCTCCGTGCCGGTCGCGCGGCGGCACGGCCTGCCGGTCGTGGCCGTGGCGCCTGCGGGGCGCGACAGAGATACTCGAAAAAGCGCGGGTGCTCGGTGCCGGCGGCGTCGCGCGCCGCGCTGATATGCCGCTCGACCTCGGGGGAGTCCGTTTGTCGGGCGAGTGCGCTGGCGGTCAGGCCGACGCCGAGCACGACCGCGACCGTTGATGCCGCCCAGATCCGCATGCGAAACATGGCAGTCTCCAACCTCGATTCTACGATGAGGCGATTATGTCAGCGGCCCGGCAAGGCCGCCAAGCGCTTTCGTGGGAGGGCGTCTCCAACCGCCGCATCGAGTAAAATCATAAGACGATGACTTCAGTAGCTGGACCTACCCTTCGATGAAGGCGACCGCCACCTCTGGCGTCGCCAACCCCCTTCGGCGCAACATCGCGATCATCGCGCACGTGGACCACGGCAAGACCACGCTGGTCGACGCCATGTTGCACCAGAGCGGGGTGTTCCGCGCGAATGAACGGGTCGAGGTCCGGGCCCTCGACAACATCGATCTCGAGCGCGAGCGCGGCATTACGATCATGGCCAAGAACACGGCCATTCGGTATCGCGACGTGCTGATCAATGTCGTCGACACCCCGGGGCACGCCGATTTCGGCGGCGAGGTGGAGCGCACGCTGACGATGGTCGATGGGGTGCTGCTGCTGGTCGACGCCTCCGAGGGGCCGCTCCCGCAGACCCGTTTCGTCCTGCGCAAGGCGCTCGAACTGGGGTTGCCGCCCATTGTCGTCATCAACAAGATCGACCGCCAGGATGCGCGCCCGGCCGAGGTGCTCGACGAAATCTATGACCTGTTCATCGATCTCGATGCGAGCGAGGACCAGATCGAGTTCCCGGTGCTCTACGCCAACGCCAAAGCGGGTACGGCCAGTCTGGACGCCGCCAAGCCGGGCCAGACGCTCCGGCCCCTGCTCGACGCGATTGTGGACCGGATGCCGCCGCCGAGCGGCGATTCCGAGGCCGGCCTTCAGGTCGTGGTGGCCAACCTCGACTCGAGCGACTATCTGGGTCGGATCGCGATCGGCCGGATAGTGAACGGCCGGGTGGCCATCGGAGATCAGATCGCAGTGTCGAAGCTGGATGCCTCGGTCGAGCGCACCCGGGTCACGAAGCTGTATCTGTTCGATGGGTTGCAGCGCGTGGAGGTCGATGCGGCGGAGGCGGGCGACATCATCTGTCTCACCGGAATCGACGACATCACCATTGGCGAGACCATCACCGACCCGGATGACCCGCGGCCCATTCCGCCCCTGCACGTGGACGAGCCGACGGTCTCGATGGTCTTTGGCGTCAACACCTCGCCGAAGGCCGGGCGAGACGGGCAATACGTCACCGCACGCAACCTGCGCGAGCGGCTTGCGAAGGAGTTGATTGGCAACGTCTCGATCCGGGTCGAAGACACCGACTCGCCGGAGCAGATGAAGGTGATCGGTCGCGGCGAGCTGCAGCTGTCGATTCTGGTGGAGATGATGCGGCGCGAGGGGTACGAGCTGCAGGTCTCGAGACCGGAGATCGTAACCCGAGAGATCGGTGGCCGGATCGAAGAGCCGGTCGAGGAACTGGTCATCGACGTGGCCGAGGACCACCAGGGTGTCGTCATCGCCCAGCTTGGCACGCGGCGGGCGACGATGACCAAGATGGTCAATCACGGGAGCGGTCGCATCCGGCTGGAATTCAGGATTCCGACGCGTGGGCTCATCGGGTTTCGTTCGCAGTTTCTCACCGACACTCGAGGCACCGGCATCCTGAACCACCTGTTTGGCGGCTGGGAGCCGTGGCACGGACCGATTGCCGGGCGGCCCACCGGGGCGCTGGTGGCCGATCGGGCAGGAAAGGCGACCGCGTATGCGATCTACAACCTGCAGGAGCGCGGTGAGATCTACATCGACGCTGGCACCGCGGTGTACGAGGGGATGGTCATCGGTGAGAACGCCAGACCGGCCGACATGGACGTCAACGTCACCAAGGAGAAGAAGCTCACCAACATGCGCGCCGCCAGCGCCGACGACGCGCTGCGCCTGGTCCCCCCACGGTTGCTCAACCTGGAGCAGTCGATAGAGTTCATCAACGACGACGAGCTCGTCGAGGTTACGCCCGGCAGCATCCGGCTGCGCAAACGCATCCTGGCAGCGAATCAGCGGCCAAAGAAAGTGCTCTAGAAGTCAGAACTCAGGAGGCAGAAGTCAGAAGAACGCTGGTTGGCTTCGCCGGCTTCCAGAATCGCTTCAAGAAGAACACCGTCCACTGCGCTGCAAACGAGTGCCCAAAAGCATTCAATGGATGCTGGCGGCAGCCCTCCTGATCTCTTCTGCCTTCTGACTTCTACCTTCTGACTTCTTCGTCTAGATTTCCCTTCCCTTCCACGTGCCCCGCCGGAAGACGATCACTCCGACCACCGCCAGCAAACTCTGCGACACGGCGATCGCCGCGAACACGCCGCCCGGTCCGAGACCCATCGGCCCCGAGAGCGTCCAGGCCAGCGGCAGCTGCACCGTCCAGAATACGAAAAAATTGATCCAGGTCGGCGTCGTCGTGTCTCCTGAACCGTTGAACGCCTGTACGGTTACCAGTCCGAACCCCCAGAAAACGTAGCTGTAGCTGACCGTTCTCAGGCAGGTGGCGGCGACCGTCGCCGCCGCCGGCTCGTTCGTGAACAGACCGACGATCGGGTCGGCGAAGACCACCAGCATCACGCCGATCGAGCCCAGGAACACCGTGTTGCAGCGGGCGGTGAACCAGACCGATTGCTCGGCTCGGTCCGGGTTGCCGGCGCCGAGATTCTGACCAACCAGCGTGGCTCCGGCGTTGCCCATACCCCAGGCCGGCAGCAAGATGAAGATGATGATCCGGATCGCGATTGTGTAACCGGCCAGGGCAGTGTCGCCGAACGGAGCGAGAATCCGGATCAACCCGAGGAAGCTCGCCGTGCTCACCAGATACTGCAGCACCCCGATGCCGCTGACCCGGAGGAGCCGTCCCATCACCACGATGTCCAGTGCAGCGCGTCGCCAGTCGACTACGATGCGCCCGCTGCGGTTGCTGAGCTGACGCAGTTGATACAGGACGCCCATGGCGCGTCCGAACGTCGTCGCGACCGCCGCGCCCTCCAAACCCATCGCCGGGATCGGGCCGAGCCCGAAGATCAGCACCGGGTCGAGCACGATGTTGATCAGGTTCGCCAGCCAGAGCGACCGCATTGCGAGCGCCGCGTCGCCTGCGCCTCGAAAGATCGCGTTGATCAGGAACAGCAGCATGACGGTGACGTTGCCGCCGAGCATGATCGCCGTGAACAGACGGCCGTTGGCCGCCAGGTCCGGTGTCGCCCCGAGGAGTTGCAGCAGCTGCGGGGCCAGGAGGACGCCGCCGGTGCCCAGCACGACCGAGACGGCGACGCCAGTGGCGATCGCCTGCACGGCTGCTACGGCTGCCCGCTCGGGCGAGCCCTCGCCGATCCGGCGCGCCACCATGGCCGCGGTCCCCATGCTGAGGCCGATGGCCACGCTGAAGACCAGCATGAGCAGCGAGTCCGAGAGCCCGAGAATCGCCACCGCCTCCGGGCCAAGCCGACCCACGAAGTAGACGTCGACCACGGCGAACAGCGATTGCATCGACATCTCGAGCACCATCGGGATCGCCAGCGGCACGACGGCACGCCCGATGCTTCCGGTGGTGTAGTCGCGCTGCACGCCGCGGATGGAGTCCCGAATGGCCGCCCAGATTCCGACCGGCTGGGTGGTGGCGGCCTGGGCTGTGGAAAACGACATGACCTGAACCTCGTGCGCGTCGTCGGCGTGCGACGTGAGATGCGTGAACGAGAACCGCCGTGAAACGCCACGGCGAGTGGACCCGCGAGCCCCCAGAACCACCCGGGGCGGCTCGTGGCGACAAATCAGCAGATGGTGAAGAGCGGGACGCGTGGTCCCAGGCGCGGATCTGACGGAACTACCCGAAGGTCGGGGTGCTCACGATCGAGCGCGGGTAATGTGCTGGCGCATTGGCTGGTCCTATAAGGTTGTCGCCAAGTGTATCACGAAGACGCGCGAGGGGCGGCACCCGAGCGAGGAGTGCGCTATGATACATGAATTGCATCGCGACCAGTCAGTCTGGTCCAGGTCGAAAGGCCGAGTTTCAAGGAGGTTCCCGTGAGACGTTTCAGTATGTTCACTCTTGCCGCGGTTGCCATGACGCTGGTGGCGACACCCGTGCTCGCCCAGACGACCGACGCCCCGGAGATACCGTTCGTGTCGGTTCCCAACTTCCTCAAGTATCCGCCCACCATGAACCTGGGCGAGACGCTCGGCGTGGCCGAGAACTCAAAGGGGCACATCGTGGTGTTGAATCACCCGGGCACCGCCACGTCGGGGCCGCTCTACGGCAATGCCACGTCGAACCTGCTCGAGTTCGACGACCAGGGGAACTTCGTCCGGGAGATCGGTCAGAACACCTACGGTCTCGGGTACGGCCACTCGGTCCGGTTCGACAACGACGACAACCTCTGGGTCGTCGACAAGGGGACCAATGCGGTCACGAAGTTCGACTCGTCTGGCTACGTGGTGCTGAACCTCGGGCGCCGCCCCGAGGGGTTCGATGAGTTCGTGCATCAGCGCGCCAGCGAGGCCCGCCAGGTGGACGGCTACTTCCAGGGGCCGACCGATGTCGGGTGGGACGCCGACGGCAACATCTATGTCAGCGACGGCTACATCAACTCGCGCGTTGGCAAGATGGACAAGTGGGGCAACTGGCTCGGGACGTGGGGCAGCTACGGGCGCGAAGACGGACAGCTACGTCTTCCGCACAACCTGCAGGTCGACCGGCAGGGCAACGTCTATGTTGCTGACCGCTCCAATCGGCGAATTCAGAAATACGACTCGGAGGGCCAGCTTCTCGATACGATCCTGCTCAACGTGCCGTACGACAAGAATATGCAGCCGGTGCTGGGTAACAAGAATCCCAACCTTCCTGATAACACGGCGCCGTGGACGCTCTGCATCTCGAGTGGCGAGACGCAGTATCTCTTCGCCTCGGACGAGATTCCGGGGCGCATCTACAAGCTCACACTGGACGGCGAGATTCTCGGGTGGCTCGGCGGCTCGGGCCGCGCGCCGGGACAGTTCAACTGGCTGCACGGCATCTCGTGCCGGGACGAAGACGTGCTGTTTGTCGCCGACATGAACAACTGGCGTGTTCAGAAGCTGCTACTCAACCAGACCGCGCGGACGTCGGACGAGCAGTAGCGGCACGACGGCCGGCGCCAGCATGCCCCGGTCGAAAGTGGGAAGTACATTGGGAGCCCCGCGTGCGTCGGCGAGACGTGCGCGGGGCTCCCTCTATTTAGTTCAACGGCGTGTGAAATAGGCAGCCAGGGCGGCCTGCCCATCGGCGAGCGCCTCGGCGCGGAGCGGCTAGATGGGAAGTTGCGCCGCTATCCTTCCTCCGTTTCCCCACTGGCTCCGAAGCTCCGCTTCCGCCACAAATAGGGCGGACGGCTAGGATTTCTGAAAACTGAGATCCGTTCTCAT
>JASLOY010000124.1 GCA_030745255.1 Vicinamibacterales bacterium | reverse complement strand
GACGACGCCCGAGCAACTGCGCGCCGTCATCTCTGATCCCACGCTCGGGCACCGCATGATCGAGCTCCGGCACCTGACAAAGCGATACGGAGAACAGGTCGTCGTGGACGACCTGTCGATTCAGGTCGACGAGGGCGAGCTGCTGGTGCTGCTTGGCAGTTCGGGAAGCGGCAAAACCACCACCCTTAAGATGATCAACCGCCTGGTCGAGCCCTCGGCCGGCTCGGTGCTGGTGGGCGGCAGCGACGTGGCGGAGTTTGCGCCCTACGACCTTCGGCGCCGGATCGGCTATGCCTTCCAGCAGGTGGGACTGTTTCCCCACATGACGGTGGCCGAGAACATCGCCGTCACGCTGACGCTGCTCGGGTGGACCGAGCCCGAGATGCGTCGTCGAGTCGACGAATTGCTCGAACTGGTGGAACTGAACGCCGACGACACCCGAGGGCGCCGCCCCGACCAGCTGTCGGGTGGACAGCAGCAACGGGTGGGCGTGGCGCGGGCGCTGGCCGCCAGCCCCCGGCTGATGCTACTTGACGAGCCATTCGGCGCGCTCGACCCCCTGACCCGACAGCGCCTGCAGGAGTCCTTCGTCCGGATTCGACGCGAGCTCGGTCTGACGGCGGTCTTCGTGACCCACGACATGGTCGAGGCGCTGGTGCTGGGTGACCGCATCGCGGTCATGGAGACGGGGCGTCTGGTGCAGATTGGCACGCCAGGCATCCTGATGCGGGAACCGGCCGACGACTACGTGCGACGGCTGCTGGACACCCCGCGGCGCGAAGCCCAGCTCGTCGAGTCGCTGCTGGGCTCGGGGACGAGTTAGGCCGTCATGCGACTCGAACCGAGGCGGAGCCCAGAGACGCACGGCGCGCACATGCGCGCCCCGCGGGTGCGGAGTGGAGCGTTGGGGTCCCCGCGAAGCGCCCGCGTGGGGTACGGGGCGCAGCCCCGACTGGAGAAGCCCCGGGGTTTGGGGCGGAGCCCCATTTGATGAATGAACAACTGGCGCTGTTGCCGGCGTATCTGACAGCCCATCTCCAGTTGACGTTGCTGGCGCTACTCTGCAGTGCGGCTGTGAGCCTGCCGCTCGGGGTGGCCATTACCCGAGTGCGCTGGCTCGAACAGCCGGCGCTGGGCGTCGCCGGAATCATCCAGACCGTGCCGAGCCTGGCACTGCTGGCCGTCATGGTGCCACTCCTGGCGGCGCTGGGTCTTCAGAGCATCGGCTTTCTGCCCGCGTTCATCGGGTTGACCCTGTATGGCGTGTTACCGATTCTTCGCAACACCGTCACCGGAATTGCCGGTGTGGATCCGGCGCTCAAGGAGGCAGCGCGGGCCGTGGGCATGACCCCGTGGCAGCAACTGCGTCGCGTGGAGCTGCCACTCGCCATGCCGGTCATCGTCGCCGGTCTCCGGACTGCCACGGTCTGGACCGTCGGCATCGCCACGCTGTCGACGCCGGTCGGCGCGACCAGCCTTGGCAACTACATCTTCAGCGGGCTACAGACCAGGAACTACACCGCGGTGCTGGTCGGGTGTGTCGCCGCAGCGGCCCTGGCGCAGCTGCTCGATGGGCTGGTGCACGCGCTCGAGGTTGGTGTGCGCACGCGTCGGCGGCGGCGCGTCGGCGTCGTCGCGACGGCAATAGCTGCCCTCTACGTCTACACTGGCTTCACCCTGGCCGCGGCGCTCCTCCCGCAGAGTGCGCCTCCGGTGACGGTCGGCGCCAAGGCATTCACCGAACAGTACATCCTGGCCCATCTGCTGGGTCAGTGGGTCGAACGTGAGACCGGCCGGGCAACGACCCAGATGCAGTCGCTCGGGTCGATGGTGGCGTTCGACGCCCTGACGTCCGGCGATATCGACATCTACGTCGACTACTCCGGCACACTCTGGGCCAACGAGATGGGACGGAACACGGTCGGCATGGACCGAGCGACGGTGCTCGCAGAGGTGGGAGCCTACCTCGCCGATGCGCACGGCATCCAGGTGGCGGCCACGCTCGGATTCGAGAACGCTTACGCAGTCGCGGCGCGCGCTCAGGACGCCGAGGCGATGCAGCTGACCCGCATCAGCGACCTCACCCGGCTGGCGTCGGGCCTATCGATGGGTGGCGACTACGAATTCTTTTCTCGACCCGAGTGGGTCTCGATACGCGACACCTACGGCTTGGCTTTCGCCGAGCAGCGCACCATGGATCCGGCCCTGATGTATCAGGCGGCCGCCGAGGGGGCGGTTGACCTGATCAGTGCCTTTACCACTGACGGGCGAATTTCCGCCTACGACCTGCGGGTGCTGGAGGACGACCGCGCGGCCATTCCGCCGTATGATGCCCTCATCCTGGTCAGCGCCCGGCTCGTTCGCCAATGGCCGGACGTGCTCGCGGCGCTGACACGACTGGAAGGCACGATCGACGTAAACGCGATGCGTCGCATGAATCTGGAGGTTGACGTGCGCGGCGCCGACCCGAGCGCGGTCGCGGCCGATTTCATTCGAGCCTTGGGAGACCATTTGCGGTAGCAATGGCGTTGCCACGTCACTGTCATTCAAATGAAGCGGAGGCACTGAGTGGGCATTCTCGAGATCCTGGGCATGACGGCGCGCGGCGGTTCGGCGGAGCAACTGACAGCGACCGGTCACGGTGACACCGACACGGTCAGGCGGATCGTGGCCGAGCTCGAGGCACTCGAGCCACCACGGGCGCGGTTTCTCGCCGCGTTCGCCTACATTCTGAGCCGGGTGGCTCACTCCGACTCGCACATCAGTGAAGAAGAGACCGAGTCGATGCATGAGGTGGTTCAGAAACTGGGTCACCTGCCCGAAGCGCAGGCCGTGCTGGTAGTCGAAATTGCCAAAAGCCAGGCCCGGTTGTTCGGGGGAACCGAGAACTATCTCGTCACTCGCGAGTTTCGCGAGATCGCAACCGCCACGCAGCGTCTCGAGCTGCTCGACTGCATTTTCGCCGTGGCGGCGGCCGATGGGTCGATTAGCTCGATCGAAGAATCGCAGGCAGGTCAGATCGCCAAAGAACTCGGCTTCACGCAGCCGGATTACGCGTCGGCGCTTGCGGCGCACGCGGAGCATCGGGCGGTGCTGAGGGGGCTGCGGGCGAAGAAGCAGGGATAGTTTCGGCGGCGGCTGACAACGACGGGTTCTTGTCGAGCATCACGGCCACCCACCGCAGGTCTTCGGTGTTCTCCAGGGCGATCTTCAGCATCATAGTCAGCGGCACCGAGAGCAACATGCCCATCGGGCCCCAGACCCATCCCCAGAACACCAACGACATGAACACGACGAGCGTCGACAATCCGAGCCGACGCCCCAGCAGCATCGGCTCGACCACGTTGCCGAAGATGACATTTATGACGACGTAGCCGGCCGCGACGGCGATCGTCCGGCCGGGACCGAACTGTACCACTGACAGCAGCACCGGCCCGATGGCGGCGAAGATCGACCCGAGGTTCGGGATGTAGTTGAAGACGAAGGCGACCAGCCCCCACAGCAACGGGAAGTCGACCCCCAGTCCCCAGACCCAGAGCCCGGCCAGCAGCCCCGTTCCGAGACTGACCATCGTCTTGATGGCGAGGTAGTTCTGGATCTGCAGGGTCATCTGGCTGAACCGGTCCAGGTTGTCTCCACGCTCCCCAAACGCAATTCGGAGCTTGGCACGGAATCCGGCTGCTTCGAACAAGATGAAGATGACGGCCAGCAGCACGAGAAACGCGTTCGAGAGCAGCGCGGTCAGCGCACCCAATGTGCCGCCCAGCAGGTTGACCAGCAGGTCGACCACCGCCTCGGGGTTGACGTAGTCGAGCAGGGTCGATTCGGACGTGGGCAGTCCGAGCCCTTCGGCCCAGGCCAGAAGCCCGGTCGCCAGCTGCTGGATCCGCACCTGGTATTGCGGCGCCACCTGCGCGAACTCATTGACCGATTGGCCCACCACAACGCCTAGCACGCTGACCACTCCGGCCGCGGCGGCGACGGTGCTGAGCACCGCAAGTGGCGTGGGCACCTTCTTGCGCTGCAGCCAGACCATGATGGGGAGACTGATCACGGCCAGGAAGACGGCGGTGAGAAACGGCAGGAGGAGCTGACTCGCCGCCTGCAGCCCGGCGATGATGACGATGACGCTGGCCGCCACGACGAGGAATCGGGCGCCCCGGTCTGGTCGTTTCTCCATGATCGGCGCAGTGACTACAAAGACGCCGGCCAAGCCCCCCGGCTTCCTTCTGACTTCTGACTTCTGACTTCTGACTTCTGTAACATTCCGCCCTACACTGCGTCGAACGCTGTTACCGCGAAGCGGGCCTCACCATCTACCCACTGGTCGCGCCGTGCGAATCCGGCCGCGGCCCCCATTTCCGCAATTCCGTCCTCGTTGTACTTATACGAGCTCTCGGTCCAGATCGACTCACCCTCGGCGAATAGTACCTGGCAATTGGCACCCGGAAGCGAGACCGACTGGTCGCACAGGCTCTCGAGATGCATTTCGACCCGTGACGCCGACGCGTTCCAGACCGCGCGATGGGCAAACTGGTCGAGGTCGAAGTTGGCGCCAAGCTCACGGTTGATGCGCCCCAGCAGGTTCTTGTTGAACGCGGCGGTGACGCCAAGCGGGTCATCGTAGGCGAGCACCAGGTCCGCTTCCGGCTTCACGAGATCGGCGCCGAGCACCAGCCGATCGCTGGCCCGTAACGCCGACCGGACCCGCCCCAGGAACGCCCTGGCCTCGGCGGGGTCGAGATTGCCGATGTTCGAACCCAGGAACGCCACCAGTATCGTGTCGTCGCCTGAGCGCTTGGCAACAGCCTCCCCGAGACCATCTTCGTAGGTCGCCTCGTGCCCGGTCACCGGCAGAGCCGGAAACCGCCCAAGTGTCCGTGTCGCCAGCGCGATCGCGGTGGCCGAGACATCGACGAGATCCACGCTCACATCGCGAAGACTCCGCACCAGCGGCTCGATCAGCAACGCGAGCTTTTCCCCGCTGCCCCCACCGAGCTCGACCAGCGTGACGGGCGACGCCAGACCGGCGCTCATTTCGCCGGCATTCGCGGCGAGCAGCCCCCGCTCGGCGCGAGTGATGCGGTATTCGGGTAACTCGCAGATCGCCTCGAAGAGCTGCGAACCCAGTGCGTCATAGAGATATTGGGGCTGGAGTCGCTTCTGGGGCCGGTCCAAATCGCGACGGACATCCTCGGCGAACCGCTGACGAGGCGTGAGGACGGAGGCGCTGGTCGGCGCCATCTCAGTCACCATCCTCGACACAGCGGAAGCCGGTATAGACATACGGGTAGTGGGGCCGGAACCAGTTGCGCAAACTGCGGCGAACCAGCCCGGCGGCGGTAACCGGCGCCGCCCCCTTGATCACGTAATGCTGACCGTCGAAGAAATCGGCGGAATACTCCGGATACGAGGCCATCGGCCTGAAACCTGGAAACCCTTCGAACACGGTCGAGGTCCACTCCCAGCCGTTGCCCACCAGGTCGTGTATCCCCCAGGCGCTCACTCCCGCTGGGTACGAACCGACCGGCGCCGGCTCCCAGTGCTGGAAGCCGAAGTTGCCCCGGGTCGGATCCGGTGGCGCGTCGCCCCACGGATGGGCGCGCTCGCTCCCCTCCGGCGTCCCAAACGCCGCGCGGTGGAATTCGGCCTCGGTCGGCAGGCGCCGCCCTTTCCACCGGGCATACGCCGACGCTTCGGCGTAGGACAGACAGACGGGCCAGGCGAGCGGCAACCCGATCAGCTCGAACATCCCGCGCCAGAACCACTCGCTCCCCTGACGGACCCAGAACGGCGGATGCTCCACCCCGGCACCGGTCAGCCAGGCCCAGTCGGTATCGGACCACCATTCGGGACTCTTGTAGCCGCCCGCCTCGACGAACTCGAGGTACTGCTGGTTGGTCACGTTGTGCCTGTCGATGGCAAAGGCCGGCACCTCGACCTGCAGACGTGGGAACTCGTTGTCCCAACCGAAGGGGATCTCGTCGGGCATGGCCCCCAGCGTCGCCCGGCCGGCCGGTATCTGTATCTTCATCGGCTCCGGCACCGCACCATCAGCAACGACGTGGGCGTCGGCGGGCCGCCGCTTCCTCGTCAGAGGCAAGCGGTTCCACATGTAGGCCAGGGTCTCCTGATGCAGCTCTTCGTGCTCGATCGCGGCGAAGACCGCCTGCCCACGATGCAGCACGGGATGACCATCCCGCTCGATCTCGGCATGCTCGAGCGCATCGAGAATCGTCCGATCCGCGTTGTCGGCGTATTCCCGGACCGTCGCTCGGGTGGGCCAGGACCGGATCGCGACCTTGTCGGCCGAGTCCTGATCCTCGGGGTCGATTCCCCGCGCGAACAGCCGTTCGAGGTCCTCGTCCAGCCCGTCGCGTCCGAGTCCCCGTTTGATGAGGCTATTGATGCTGAACGCCGGAATGTGCCCCTCGTAGAACACAATCGGATGACGCAACGGAATCGGCTGCTCGTAGTACGCCTCCTCAGTCAACAGATCGAACATGCCGGCCGTCCGGTGGCGGGTTTCTCGGAACCAGTCGATGCTGGCCTGTCTGTCGACCACTCGTTGTGACGCGCCGTCCATGCGTGTGTCCTCCATCGCCGGGCTTCCGTCAGCGGGATCTGTAGTGGGAGTGTGGTTGGCAGGGCCGAATGTCACCGTCCACGCGTCAACATTAGCACAGTGCCTGCTCCCGGCAGACGCACCGCCGTCGCGGTATGGTAGCCTGAGAGTTGTGATTGGGCGAGCCCTCCCAGACGTCTCCCGCCGACTCGAGAGACCATGCGAAAGTGGCGGAACTGGCAGACGCGCCGGATTTAGGAACCGGTAGCCGAAAGGCTGTGGGGGTTCAAATCCCCCCTTTCGCACCATTGAGGGGCAACGGCCTTTCGGCAAGGCGCGCACGTGCGCGCCTCGCGGACGCGGAGCGGGGCCTTGGAGGCCGTCGAAGAACTCCGTGGGTCGGTTGCCGAAGCGCGGCGCCTGCCTGGCAAGGCGCGACGAGGGAGCAGACTGGCGGTCTGTGACCGAGGAAGTAACGCCGTCCAGACGGGGGCCCCGCCCGGCAACCTGGGGCCCCGTGAGCGGACGCGTGGGGTCCGGGGCGTAGCCCCGATTGGAAGTGCCAGGCTGTGGGGGTTCAAATCCCCCCTTTCGCACCAGCCTTCGCGCGCCCGCGGTCGCGGGGCGCCAGTCAAGAGAACGGCTGGGAGGCCGATAGTCATTATGAAGGCGGCGATTACCGAGCTGAGCGAGACACGCCGGCGGCTCGACGTGGAAATTCTCGCTCCGGAAGTCGACGCCACGATTGGCCGGCTCGCCGCACAATTTCGTCGGCGGGCCAAGGTGTCGGGGTTCCGACCGGGCAAGGTGCCAGTCCGCATCGTGCGGCAGCACTTCAAGGACGACATCCTGCGTGAGGTGGCCCACGAGCTAGTACCAAAAGCCGTGGACGACGCGCTGCAGGAGCAGGCGTTGACACCGATCGAAACGCCGGATGTCAGGGAGGTATCGGTCGACGACGGACAACCGCTGACGTTCCACGCACTCTTCGAGGTGATGCCGTCGATTGAGGCGCTCGACTACACCGCACTGACGTTGCGGCGGACGCCAGTGACGCTGGACGCCGACGGGACAGACCGCGCGATGGAGGAGGTACGTCGGCGCGCGAGCCGGCTCGAGCCGGTCGCGGACCAGCGTGTCGAGGCGGGTCACACCGTCACTCTGGACCTGACGCGTCGAGGTGTGATCGGCCCACAAGGTGCTTCGGCCACCCTCCCCGAGGACCGGCACAAGGATGTGTCGATCGAGTTGGGTTCGGCGGCCAATCCTCCGGGGTTCGACGCCGAGCTGATCGGTCTGCAGGTTGGCGAGTCCAAGGCGTTCGAATTGTCGTATCCGGCGGACCACGAGCAGACCGAGCTTGCCGGCACGAAAGTGGCATACGAGGTGGTCGTGAAAGCGATTCACCGCCGCCTGCTCCCGGAGCTCGACGACGAATTCGCCCGGTCGGTGGGCAAGTTCGACACGCTGGAGGCGCTGCGCACGCGACTCGCAAGCGACCTGCAGCGCGAAGCAGAGACGGAAGCCGACCGCGGGGTGCGGCAGGATTTGATGTCCCAGCTTGCGGCCCGTGTGACGGTGGAAGTGCCCGAAGGGCTGGTCAATCGGGAGATCGGTCGGCGGCTGGAGCAGATCGCGAACAGGCTGGCCCAGCAGCGCGTCGACCCGAAGAAGGCAAAGATCGACTGGGACGCGTTACGGGACGAGCAGCGGGCGCCGGCACTGGAGATGGTGCGAGGGTCGATGGCGCTCGACGAGGTGACCCGGCGGGAATCGTTGACAGTCGGCGAAGAGGATGTCGAGCGCGAGTTGGCTCGCTACGCCGAACAGTTGGGACGGACGCCGTCGGCGGTGCGGGCGCAACTCGAGAAGGAGGACGGCATAGCCAAGTTGTCGGAGGGTCTGCGGCGAGAGAAGGCGATAGACTTCCTCTTGTCGCATGCTACGATCGTGACTGCGTGACTGATGCGCCGGGTCGTCGATCTCCCCATCACAGCATGCCGAAGCGAAATGCGAACGGTCGGTGCCGCACCGTCGCGAACACCGCCTGATTCTGATTTCTGATTGATGTTGAGCAGCTGACCATGTCCGACCCACGCAACCAGTTGATCCCGATGGTGGTCGAGCAGACCAATCGTGGCGAGCGTGCCTACGATATCTACTCGCGACTCCTGAAGGACAGCATCATCTTCATC
>JASLOY010000123.1 GCA_030745255.1 Vicinamibacterales bacterium | reverse complement strand
GCAAAAGCCGATGAAGCCCGACACGCCCTCCACGCCCTGCTCGACGCCGAGATCACCGAGCAGGCGCGCCAGGCGCGGGTCATCCCGCTCGAAGACACCGCCAAGCCCGCGTTCGAGCAGCTCGCAGGCGTGTCACGTGGGCACTGGGAAGGGGAGACCCTGGTCATTGAGACGAGCCAGTTCCGCGATTGGGGGAACGGGAGAACTGGCCCGAACATGCACCTGGTTGAACGCCTGACCCGACTCGACCCAGACACCGTCGCCTACGAGTACACCGTCACGGACCCGTCGGTCTATACCGCCCCCTATACGGTGATGATGCCGTTCCGGCGCACCGACGGTCCGCTCTTCGAGTACGCGTGCCATGAAGGCAACATCGGGCTGTATGGGATTCTGGCCGGCGCGCGAAATCTCGAACGACTGGGTCGCGAGCTGCGTCCCTGACCAGCCGGGTCCGCACGTGCCAGGCGAAGACGCGGACGTTTCAGGCTAGCAGCCGCAACTAGGCACGCGGAACCCGGTTGCCGCCGAGCACGGTCTCACTCGGGAAGAGTCGCTGGCGGCCGGTCCGAGTGTTGCCGTAGTTGTCAACGAACTCGAACGACCCTTCGCGCAGATCGAGCACCGCCACATCGGCTGGGGCGCCCACATTGAGCGTCCCACGGTCCCGGAACAGCGGGTAGACGCGCGAGGCGTTCACGGTCGCGCGTGCGACCACCTGGTCGATCGTCATCCCGAAGTTCAGAAACTTCGACATTACGTTCGGGAAGTCGATGACGCTTTCCGCGTTTCGGCTGGTCGTGTTGCCATCGGTGGAAATCGTGTCGGGCCAGAAACCCGCCTGGAGGATGCGGTCGAAGGTGTCCCAGAGCAGATGTCCCGAGCGTCCGTTGGCCACGTCGAACCACACGCCGCGGCGCCGCGCAGCGAGCACCTCCGGCAGAATGTGGTCGTCGTCGTCGATGAGGCTGTTGGGCGGCGGCGCCAGCATGTGGGTAACGATGTCGCCGCGCTTGAGCTGGCCGATCAGGGTGGACATCGGCGAGGCCGTCTGGCCCATGTGGATCATCACGGGCAGGTTGAACGACGTGGCCACTTCTTGCGCGCGGCGCAGCACCTCCACGTCGTCGGCGGCGACCCCCTCGGTCAGGCGCGCCTTGACACCGACGACGAAGTCGCGGTTCTCCGCGATCGCCGCCTTCGCGGCGTCGACATCCGCGAGGGCCAGATCCATCGTGTCGCCCTCGGGCAGGATGCCGGCGCGCCCGATGTTGAGGAGCACCCTAGCCGGCTGCGGCGCCGACCGGGCGATGGCCACCATCTGGTCGATCTGATCGGCGCCCTCCGACCCTGCGTCGACCCAGCCGGTCACGCCGTCCGACAGGCAGATCGATGGGCCGTTCTCGTCCCTGGCATAGTGCGTATGGACGTCGAGCAACCCCGGAACGACCAGCTTGCCGGTCGCATCGATGACCTCCGCGCCGTCGGGCGCAATCTCGGCCTCGACCGCCGCGATGCGGCCTGCCGCGATTGCCACATCGCCAATCGTGTTGACCCGCAGCGAGGGGTCGATGACGCGCCCGCCCTTGACGACCAGGTCGTAGTCGGCCGCGAGAGCCGGTGAGCTGCGGGCGAGGGTCACAACGCTTGCGGCCGCTGCGTAGACGAACTGGCGACGGTTCATCATCGTCTCTGCCTCCCCGAATCGATGTCGAAGAGATGCTCTGTGCATTGCTCCCGCATGTCAACAGGCCGTTGACGGACAGAGGCGGATGCAGACACCCTCGCACCGCCTGACACCCGCCCTCCGGAGGGTATAATCGGCTGATTCTCTGCAGGTCATGCTTGTCGAACCCCGCACGACCGGTTCCCATCCAGCTACCGCCGAGATCGCCGAAGGCGGCACGGGCGAGGTCTATCACGCCCGCGGCACCAAGCTCGACCGCCTGGCGCCCGCGCCATGACGACACCGAGGAGAGCGCGGCGCATCCTCCGGGCCGGGCTGGTCACAACGGCGGTCATCGGAGGCGCCTGCGGGGCGTGGTGGCAGACCGCGCGGGCCGCGCCGGCGCCGCGGTTCGAGGCGGCCGAAGCGCAGGGGCAGCCGGTGTTCCGGCGGGAGGACGTCAGGCCGACACTCCAGAACCCGAGTGCCGACGGGCGCGAGTTCTTCTTCACGCGGGCGATCTACAGCGGCGCCGGTCGGGGCGGCTGGGGCGGGTCGTGGGCCACGGACTATCCGAAGGCCGACCGCCAGTTTCTCACCATCATCGACCGCCTGGTCGACCTCGACGCCTACGAAGGGGAGAACGCCATCCAGCTCGACGACCCCGAGCTACGCCGGTATCCGTTCCTCTACGCCCTGGAAGTGGGCTACATGAACATGACCGAGCCGGAGGCGCGGGGGCTGCGCGACTACCTGCTGGCGGGCGGGTTCCTGATGATCGACGACTTCTGGGGAACGTGGGACTGGGAGAATTTCGAACGGGAAATCAGGCGGGTGCTACCCGAATACCCAATCGCCGACGTGCCGCTCGAACACCCGATCTTCAACACGGTCTATGACATCGACGAGATCGTCCAGGTTCCGTCGCTCTATCGAGCCCAGGGTGGGCCGACCTGGCAACGAGACGGGATCACGCCGCATGTGCGTGGCATCTTCGACGAAGATGGGCGCTTGATGGTCATCATCAACTGGAACACCGACATCGGCGACGCCTGGGAGTGGGCCGAGCATCCGTACTACCCGCTGAGGTACTCGACCTACGCGATCGAGATCACTGTCAACACGATCATCTATGCGATGAGCCACTGACGTCGCAGAACGGAACGACGCCACCGACCTGCCGGCGGAGTTACGTGAACATGTCCAGGGTCTCGAACTTGCCCCCCAGCACATCCTCCGATTTGGAGTGTCCCAGGAACTCCTCGATGAGCGTGGCGTAGACTCGTCGGAAGTCCGTGGTGTGCTGCAGATTGCCGCCGAGAATGAGGTCGGTCAGGCTGGGCGGGGTGCCATACTGCCCGCCCTTGACGCCGCCGCCGAGCACGAACGAGACGTTGGCGGTGCCGTGGTCGGTGCCCAGGCTGGTGTTCTCCGGAACGCGCCGGCCGAACTCGCTGTGGATGAGGATGGCGACCTCGTCCTGCTTGCCGAGCCGTTTCATCTCTTCAAAGAAGCCCCAAACTGCGTCCGAGCAGTACTGCACCTGCCGGTCGAATGGGCTCTCCTGGTTCACGTGCGTATCGAACAGGCTGTTCCGCAGCCGCACGTAGTAGAGCCGCGCCGGGAAGTCGTTCTCGATGAGCGCCACTACCTTGTCGAGGTCGAGCAGCCGCAGGTCCGGCGTGCGCGTCCGGGCGTAGTTCTGCCACGCCTGGCGCACGAGGGCCGAGGCCTCGCGGGCGCTCTGGTTCACGTCGAGCAAGAACCGGTGGGTGTCGTTGCGCGGCTCCTGTCCGGTGCCGATCCGTTCGATCTGAGCCTGCTGCGGGTGAAACAGGTCGCGGCGGAACCCGTTCGGATCCTGGAAGACCACCGGCACGTGGTCGCGGGCGCGGACCGCCAGGGTCTGGGTCGCCGAAATGTTGACCAGGTAGTTCGGCGTGCCCTTCGGGTCGAGGGCGTCCGCCGTCCGGCCGTACCAGCCGTAGGGCTCGCCGCTGTTGGGGGCGCCGGTGTGCCAGAACGAGCTGGAGGCGAAGTGGGAGAACGACGGTTGGTCGTAGCCGGCGCCGTGGATGAGGGCGGCATTGCCCTCGTCCCAGAGCCGGTGCATGCCGACCATCGATTTCTGGAACCCGAAGTGGTCGTCGACCTTGATGACGTCCGCTTCCCGGACACCGACGTTCGGACGTTGCTGGTAGAGCGCGTCGTCTCCGTAGGGTACGAACGTGCTCAGGCCGTCGTAGCCGCCGAACCATTCGAACACCACCAGGATCTTGCCTGGGGTGGCCGCCAGCGCGGTCGACGCCGCCCCAAACATCGGCGGCAGCGGACTGACACCGCCCAGAATTCCCAGGCCGATGCCCTGCGCGCCAATCTTGAGCGCCTGCCGGCGGGAGACGCCGCTCTGTTCGCACAGCTTCTTGCTTCGATTGGTCATGGTGATACACCTGCTAATCGATCTGGTATTCGGGGCTGCTCATGATGAGGTGGGTCACCATGCGCAAGGGGTCTTCCAGGTAGGTTTCTGCGCGGCGGAGATCGTCGGTGCCGAGCTCATCGCCGAGCAGCTGGATGAGGCCGGTGCGGAAGTCCTCCGACACCGGCATCCGCAGGAGCCGGCCCAACAGGTGATCGACCGCCTCGGTCGTCGTGGTCGCGCCGGTGTCGAGCACCATCCGGGTCATGTCGACCCGCGCGGCGCCGCGTGGCGTCGGAATCAGCTTCTGCATCGCGGTGGCCCAGGCGCGGTAGCCGGAGACCCGCGTGTTGAACAGCTCGTCCCGCTCGCGGGCCGCCATGTTGAAGGCCGTCTGCTCGGCGGTCGGGTCCAGCGCGATTGCCGATGTGAAGTTCTGTCCGCTCCGAAGCCGCTCACCGATGGTGCCGTCGCCGCCCCGCGACAGGAAGTTCGGGTCGCGGAACCCGACCACGCCCGGAAAGAGGTAGCCGAACGCCACGTTGCCGCGCCGCTGCAGCAGCGCGGGCGTGATCCACGACTGCCCCTGGGCCCAGCCGGCCACCGACGGGGGGTTCAACAGTTGCTGTCCCAGGCCGGTCGTAGTGCTGTTGAAGTCTGGCACACCGGGCACATCCTCCGCGCCCAGCTGGTTGAGCATCGTGATGACATGCTCGACCGGACCCTTGATGTGCGCCCCGTAGGAGGCCTCGCTGTAGAAATCGCGCGACAGAAAAATGGCGGTCAGCAGCGGCCGCAGCTCGTAGTCGGCGTTGCGGAAAAGGGCGCCGAGCTCACTGGCGAGCGCCTCGCCCGGGTCATCCCGAACGAAGAACCGGTAGAGCTTGGCCGCGATGTACTCCGCGGTGACCGGCTGCTCGAGAATGATGTTCAGCACGTCGACGCCGTCGAAGTTCCCGGTGCGGCCCAGGAACGTCTTTTCGCCGTCGTCGTGCAGCTCGGCGTTCACCACGAATTCGAGGTTGTTGTAGTTCCAGCCGGTGAACGCGCGCGCCGCCTCCCGGACGTCCTGCTCGCTGTAGTTGCCGACGCCCATCGTGAAGAGCTCCATCACCTCGCGGGCGAAGTTCTCGTTGGCGGCCCCCTTCACGTTCACCCCGGCGTCCAGGTAGTAGAGCATGCCCGGGTCCTTGGCGACCGCCTCGGCCAGGTCCCCGAAGTTGCCGGCGGCGTGGCGTTCGAACATCTCGACCTGCCCGAGCATCTTCCGGTAGTCGCGAACCTTGCCCTCGGCGGTCGCGAAATGTCCGTGCCAGAACAGCGCCAGCTTCTCCTGGAGCGGTCGGTGGGTGTCGAGCATCCGCTCGGCCCACCAGTAGGCGACCCGCCGCGCCTCGAGTTGGGAGGCCCGCAGCCAGTAGAAGAACCGGTCGGAGACCGGCTGCATGTGGCGGTTGACGCCCTCCGGCTTCACCTGGATGCCCATGCTCTCGCCGGTCTCCATCGCCAGTTCCGTGGCGGCGGGACGGCTGGGCGGGAAGTCCGCCAGCGAGTCGTCGAAGAAGCCGGAGTGCTCGAACGGCACGAGGTGGTCGTTCGGGATGCCGTCGTACTCGACCAGCGAGCGGACCGCCGCCTCGGGCGTCATGTCCGCCAGCTTCTGGATCTCGTCTGGTGTGCCGCTGAAGCCGGCGCGGCCCAGCAGATGCTCGGCGCGGTCGTAGCTCCAGTCAGCGGCGGTAATCGGGGTCAGGTCCCCTTTCCAGGACGCCGGTCCTGGCGACCAGGCCTCTTGCTGTGCTGAAACGGCGTGACCGGTGATGGCGAGCGTCAACACGGTGCCCGCCACGGCCGCCCAACGGTGGTGTCGAGTCGTCATGGGGTGGACCTTCACTTCCAGGCAATTCCAGGGCGGTCCCTCGGGTAGGGCCGCTCCCTTCATCCGGAATCTGCGTTCTGGCAACCTGCTCAGCACCCTTATACACCGAGCCCCGCCCGCACGGCCAGGTTTCTTCGCCGTCAACGTCGACGTGGAACCGATTTCGTGCGCTCGGCGGCGCTCGGGTGTATAAAGGCACCATCCGGGCAGCCAGGCGGACAGCCCGGCCGAGGTGCTGAAACATGATCGGTGGTCGCCTGATCGTTGCGACGATGGTAGCGAGTGTCGTGCTCTGTACCGACGCCGGCATGGAAGCGGCGCGTGCCAGACAAGAGGCTGGACAACTGCGTGAGGTTTTTCCCGACGCCTCGGACTTTTCACTCAAAGCCGGCGACCTGCCTTACTTCGAAGCGTTCAGGACCGACCCGCAAACAGGCCGTCGAGTGCTGGCCGGATTCGTCTTCTACACGACCGATCTCGAGCCGCTGGAGCGAGGCTACACAGGCCCGATCAAGATCCTGGTCGGGATGACGATCGAGGGAACCCTCACCGGCAGCAAGATGATCGAGAATCGAGAGCCGTTCGGCTATTTCACGATCGACACGTCCGGGTTCCACGACCAATTCACGGGCAAGAGCGTCTTCGATCAGTTCGAGGTTGGCCAAGACATCGATGCCGTATCGGGGGCCACGGTCACGGTCGCGAGCGCAACACGGTCCATCCGCCTTGGC
Organism: Vicinamibacterales bacterium; assembly: GCA_030745255.1. Classification (GTDB taxonomy): domain Bacteria; phylum Acidobacteriota; class Vicinamibacteria; order Vicinamibacterales; family UBA8438; genus NP936. Next base: position 2,088 of record JASLOY010000123.1, on the reverse strand, counting down.
GTTCGGCGAATCGCCAGGCAGTATCTGCTTGATTACTCGTTTCGACCTGCCCCCACGACGCCATAGGGGTCGGCCCTGGCCCTCCGGGAGAGGTGTCATCACCGCTCCGGGAGCGCGAAGACAAACAGGTTGTTGCCGGCGCTCGGGCGTATCTCGGGCGTCAGGCGAATGAATCCCGAGGCGGTCGCGGCGTTGCCGGTGCTCACCGCCACGGACTGCCGGCCGTCGACCGCGAAGCTGATCGGAAAGCCTGTCACCGAGGACCCGAGGTTGATCTCCCACAGCACCGCGCCCGTTTCCTGGTCGAAGGCGCGGAAGCGTCCGTTCACGTCGCCGCCAAAGACCAGTCCTCCTCCAGTGGTGACGAGCGACATGGTGGCGGATCGCTGCTCGTGGATCCAGGCCGTCTGGCCCGTTTCGGCCGAAATCGCATGCACGGTTCCCAGCTGCTCGGTGCCGGGCGCGAGCTGGAATCGGGCTGCGAGTCGGTAGATCGCCAGACCTCCGTCCATCGTCGACAGGACCCGCGCACAGGTGCTGCGCAGCGGATAGTACATCGTGTTGGTCAGCGGGCTGTAGGCGCCCGCCTCCCAGTCTTTGCCGCCGATCCACGAGGGGCAGGCGAGCACCTCCTGGCCGAGTCCGCTGAAGACCACCTCGGAGTTCTCGGTCACCGCCCCGGTGGCCCCGTCGATGTGGCTGATGACATTCTGTGTGACCGTCGGGGTAGCCCAGAGAAACTCACCAGTCTCGCGATCGAGCGTGTAGACCACCCCGGTCTTTCCCGGGATGCCGGTCATCACCCTACGGGTCTCTCCGGTCTGGAGTCTGGGGTTGATCCAACTGACCGCGGACGGGTCGGGGGCGACAGCGGTGTCCACCAGGAGCCGCTCGAAGGGATGGTCGAGGTCCCAGTGATCGATGAGGTGCTGGTAGTACCACGCAATCTCGCCGGTGTCGGCGTCGAGCGCCAGCGTCGAGTTGTGGTAAAGGTGCGCGAGCTCGGTGCCGCCAAGCATGAACTTCGGCGCCGGCGAGGTCACCGAGGTCCCGATATAGATCAAGTTCAGCGTCGGGTCGTAGCTCGGCACCATCCAGGCGCCGACATGTTGCCGGTCTTCGAACGCCACGTCGCCCCAGGTCTCGTCACCCGGCTCACCCGGTCGAGGGATGGTACTGCGCCGCCACAGCTCCGCGCCGGTCTGCGCGTCGTGGGCGGTGATGACGCACGACTCGGGCTTGCGACAGCTTCGGCCCGAGACGACCTTGCCGTTTGCGATGATGGGCCCTGAGCTCTGCATGGCGGGATTGGTCTCGTAGTCGAGTATCTCGGTCTCCCACACCATGTCGCCCGACTCGGCGTCGAGTGCGAACACGTGGTCATCGATGCTCGTGTCGATGATGCGCGTGCCGTAGATGGCGATGTTGCGGTTGTTGGTCACCAGCCCGCCGTCGCCCACGCTGTCCGGCACCTCCCGTCGATGCTCCCACAGCAGGTCGCCGGTGGTCGCATCGATCGCCTGTATGACATCCCGCGGGTTCGGCATGTAGAGCACCCCGTCATAGGCCAGCGGGGTCCCTTGCTGACTGCCGCGGCCTAGGGCGCGTGTCCAGACCATGCGCAGGTCGCCGACGTTCTCGCGGGTGATCTGGTCGAGCGGGCTGTAGCCCCAGCCGTCGAGCGTCCGGCGCCACATGAGCCAGTCCTCTGGCGCTGGCGCCTGGAGCATCTCGTCGGTGACCGGTACAAACTCCGTAGAAGACTGGGCATGAGCGGTCAACCCAGCAGCCGCGTAGGCCGTTACGAGAACCGCGATGACCAGGCCGCCTCGAGACACACCAGCTTGCATACGCATCGCATGGCTCCTAGAGGTAGTTCCGTGTGTTCCGACGCTCTCCAACCGGACGACGCCCATCGAGGCGGCCAGCCTACCGCAGGTCAAGTGCGGGTTCAATCTCGAGGACACTCGGGGTCGTAGGCCTTCCGGCCTGCCGTGTTGCGGGGTGCGCGCCGCGGCGGCCGCGTTTCGCGATTGCTGGCGGGCGATTGCGGCCCGCCAGCTTCGACCGGAGATCCGGGCTAAGATG
>JASLOY010000122.1 GCA_030745255.1 Vicinamibacterales bacterium | reverse complement strand
GTGGCCTGGAGCCGTACGACCGCCCGGCCGTGCGAGAGATCCGACGACATGTCGAAGCCCAGGACTACCGCTTTTCGGCGCTGGTGGCAGCCATCGTCGATAGCGTACCATTCAGGCTGAGGAGGATTCCGGAGTCATGATTACCGGAAAAGCGTTGCCGCGCCGCACCTTCCTACGGGGCATGGGGACCGCCGTGGCCCTGCCGTTTCTCGATGCGATGACGCCGGCGTTTGCAGCCGCGCCCACGCCCATTACCCGCGTCGCGTTCCTTTACACGGCCAACGGCGTGATCATGCGGGACTGGACACCCGAGTTGGAAGGCGCCGGGTTTGCGTTCACCAAGACGCTCCAGCCGGTCGAGCCGTTTCGCGACCAGCTGCTCGTCGTGAGCGGTCTGGCGCATCGCAACGGCGAAGCGCTCGGCGACGGCCCCGGCGACCATGCTCGGGCGGGCGCCAGCTGGCTGACCGGCGTGCACCCGAAGAAGACGCGAGGGGCCGACATCCAAAACGGTATGTCGGTCGACCAGATGCTGGCCGAGGACATTGGCCAGAGCACGCCGCTGCCATCTCTCGAGCTCGGGCTGCAAGACGTGCGGATGGCGGGTGGGTGCGATTCAGGCTACAGCTGCGCCTACAGCAACACACTGTCGTGGAGCTCTCCCACCACACCGCTTCCCTATGAAAACAATCCGCGGCGGGTGTTCGAGCGCCTGTTTGGCGACGGCGACACGACCGACCCGGCGGTCCGCGCGGTGCGCTCGCGTCAGAACCGAAGTCTGCTCGACTTCGTGCTCGACGATGCTGGTCGATTGAGTCCAAGCCTGGGAGCGGGCGACCGTCGCAAGCTGAGCGACTATCTGGACTCGGTGCGCGAAGTGGAGCGCCGCATCCAGAATGCCGAACGGGAGGACCGATCGAGCGTCGACCTGCCCACGCTGGACCGCCCCGACGGCGTGCCGCCGACCTTCGAGGAGCACGTCCAATTGATGAGCGACCTGATCGCGATCGCGTTTCAGGCCGACCTGACGCGCGTCGTCACCCTCATGTACAGCCGCGAGGGCGGCAACCGGACCTACCGTTCCATTGGCGTGCCGGACGCCCACCACGGCCTGTCGCATCATCAGAACGATCCGGCTCGCATGGCGCGGCTGCAGCTGATCGACCAGCATCACGTCGCGATGCTGGCCCATTTTCTGGGGAAACTCCGGGATGCCGAGGACGAGAACGGCTCTCTGCTGGACCACTCCATGGTGGTGTACGGCAGCAGTCTGAGCGATTCCAACCGGCACACGCACGACAACCTCCCGACGCTGGTCGCCGGTGGCGGAAGCGGGGCGCTCCGCGGTGGGCGCCACCTGCGCTATCCCGACGGCACGCCGATGACGAATCTGTTCGTGACGCTGCTCGACCGGTTGGGCGCAAAGCGAGAACAGATTGGCGACAGCACGGGCCAGATTCAGCATCTGAGCGATCTGTAGGCAGTCGCTTCGGCTCGTCTGCGGACAACGTCGGGCTGCGCAGTCTGGGTTATGTATCGTTGGCCGCGTGGCTCGAATGCGCGCCGGCGTTCTCGTCTTGAACCAGGAGGTGCCATGCAACGGCTGGTGACGTGCGCGATTGTGCTCGGAATCGGTGTGGCACTGTCTGCACAGCAGCGCAGGGAACCCGATGCGACCAACGATGTCCCGGCGCCCGACGGGCTCCGGGCGAATCGGACCACGTTCTCGCCGGTGATGGACGTCTTGCGAGGGACGCGCCCTGAGGTGACCGACGAGCAGCTCGACCAGCTCGCCGAGTTGCCGCTCGAGGCGATCTGGGGCGCTCTCGGCGACTACCGTGTCAACTACGTCCGCGGGTTCACGAGCACGCAGCCCGGCGTGCGTGTCGCCGGTCGGGCGTTGACCATGCGCTTCCTGCCACCGCGTCCCGATCTGGTGAAGGCGATCGATACGCTCGCGGGTGAAGGGGACTGGGACCGGCGTTACTACGCGCGCGCGGCCGAAGAGGCGCGGCCAGGAGACATCGTGGTGGCCGAGCTGGGGGGCAGCGATGGCCACAACCTGTTTGGCGCGATGGGCGCGCTGGGGAGCAAGCTGCGTGGGGTTGCCGGCGTGATCATCGACGGTGGGAGCCGCGACCTTATCGAGCTTCAAGACGACATGTTCGACGGCTTCCCGGTCTTTGCGCGCTTTTTTGACGTGCACACGACCAGCTGGCTGGGCGTGGAGTGGAATGCACCGGTCAGAATCGGCGAGGTGACCGTGCTGCCTGGCGACGTGGTCGTGGCCGACGACAGTGGCGCGCTCTTCTTTCCATCGACGCTCGCCCAGTCGGTGCTCGATTCGGCCAGCGCCCGCAGCGAGCTGGAAGAGTATGAGCGCGAGCTGCTGCGGTCCGAGATGTATCGCTTTCGCGACGTCTATCCGCTCTCGCCAGAGCTCCGCGAGGAGTACGAGACCCAGCGGCAGCGGCCGTGAGTCGCCTGCTCACAGGGTGTCGATGACGGCGTTGAAGGTTGGGCTCGGGCGCATCACCTGCTGTGCCAGTGTCTCGTCCGGGTGGTAGTAGCCGCCGATATCGACCGGTCGGCCTTGCGCCGCCAACAGCTCCGCGGTGATCACAGCTTCGTTCTCCGATAGCCGTTTCGCCACCTCCGTGAAGCGGGCGCGTAGCGCGGTGTCCTTGTCCTGCGCCGCCAGCGCCTCGGCCCAGTACAAGGCGAGATAGAAGGTGCTGCCGCGGTTGTCGATCTCGTTCACCTTACGGGACGGATAGCGGGCATTCTCCAGGTAGCTGCCGATGGCCGCGTCCAATGTCTCGGCCAGTAACGTCGCCTTGCCGTTGCTCGACTTGGCGGCGATGAGCTGGAGGGCCGGCACCAGGGCGCAGTACTCGCCGAGCGAATCCCAGCGCAGATGCCCCTCCTTGAGCATCTGCTGGACATGCTTGGGGGCCGAGCCGCCGGCGCCGGTCTCGAAGAGACCGCCGCCGTTGAGCAGCGGCACGATCGACAGCATCCGGGCGCTGGTGCCCAACTCGAGAATCGGAAACAGGTCGGTGAGGTAATCCCGCAAGACGTTGCCGGTGACGGCAATCGTATCTTCGCCCCGGCGCACGCGCTCCAGGGAAAAGCGCATCGCGTTCTCGGGGTCCAGGATTCGGATATCGAGACCCGTCGTGTCGTGTCCAGGCAGGTAGGCGTTCACCTTGCTGATGATTGCGGCGTCGTGGGCCCGGTTCTCGTCTAGCCAGAACACGGCCGGCGCACCGGATGCTCTTGCTCGGGTCACCGCCAGCTTCACCCAGTCGCGAATCGGCTCGTCCTTCGTCTGGCACATCCGGAAGATGTCGCCGGGCTCCACTCTCTGATCGAGCAGGGTCGTGCCGCCGGTATCCACGACGCGAATCGTGCCCGCATCGGGCGCCATGAACGTCTTGTCGTGCGAGCCGTACTCTTCCGCCTTGCGGGCCATGAGCCCGACGTTCGACACGCTGCCCATGGTGGCCGGGTCGAACTGGCCGTGCCGCTGGCAGTCTTCGAGAATCGCCTGATACATCGTGGCGTAGCAGCGGTCGGGCACCATCGCGATGGTGTCCTGCAGCTGGTCGTCGGCGTTCCACATGCAGCCGCCGTCACGCACGATGTTCGGCATCGACGCGTCGATGATGATGTTGTTGGGCACGTGCAGGTTGGTGATGCCCTTGCGCGAGTCGACCATCGCCAGCGCTGGACGGGTCGCGTAGACTGCCGCGATATCCGCCTCGATCTCGGACCGTGTGTCCGCTGGCAGCTTGTCGAGCTTCTCCAGTACGCCGGCCAGGCCGTTGTTGACGTTGGCGCCGATCTCGCCAAGCACCGCAGCGTGCTTCTCCAGCGCCGCTTGGTAATACACCGCCACGCAGTGGCCGAACATGACGGGGTCTGAGACCTTCATCATGGTCGCCTTGAGGTGGAGGGACAGCAGAAACCCCTTGCCGTGCGCCTCCTCGATGGTCTGAGCGTAGAAGGTCCGGAGCGCCGCCACGTTCATCACCGCGGTGTCGATGACCTCGCCGGCCAGCAGCGACGTCCGATCTTTCAGAACCGTCACCCCGCCGTCGGCGGTGACGTGCTCGATTCGGACGTCGGTGGCCTCCTCCAGGCTGGCGGACGTTTCGCTGCCATAGAAGTCCTTGCCCTGCATATGGGCGACACGAGCCTGCGATCCGGATGCGGGCCAGTCCTTCATCATCCGGTGCGGATGCTTCTGGGCGAATGTCTTCACAGACGCGGCGGCGCGCCGATCGGAATTTCCCTCACGCAGCACCGGATTGACGGCCGAGCCGAGCACCTTGGCAAAGCGGGCCTGAAGGGCCCGTTCGGCGTCGCTCGTCGGATCCTCCGGATAGTCTGGGATGTCGTAGCCCTGACCCTGCAGCTCTGCGATGGCGGCCTGCAGTTGGGGAATCGAGGCGCTGATATTGGGCAGCTTGACGATGTTCGCTGCCGGCGTCGTGGCCAGCTCGCCCAGCCAGGCCAGCTCGTCAGGAATCTGCTGAGTCTGGTCGAGCCGGTCGGGAAAATTCGCGATGATGCGGCCAGCCAGAGAAATATCGCGGGTTTCGAGCTCGACCCCGGTCCCCTTGGCGTAGGCTCGAACGATCGGCAGCAATGAGTAGGTCGCCAGGGCCGGCGCCTCATCGATTTTGGTCCAGATGATCTTGGCAGATGACATATCACTCCCAGCGCGTTGAAGACGGTGCCACACGGCACGGAGAACCTGTTATCGTACCCCACTGACTGGAAATTGACAGCGTGTATCCCGGCTTGGCCTTGTTCGAGGAGGTATTCGATGCGAGTGTGGCTTCTGATGCGTGGTTGGCTGGTGGTTCTCGTGGTTGTGGTCGTCGGGTGCGCGCCGTCCGGTGAGCAGAGCGCGGCGCCGATGGACGCGGCGCCGCCGGCCGCTCCCGCCTACACTCCTCCGGTCGTCACCCCCGCGTCGCGCGACCTCACCCAGGCCGACATCGAGCGGATGATGGAGGAGCTGTCGAATTGGGGCCGCTGGGGGGCCGACGACCAGCTCGGCGCCGCGAACCTCATCACGCCGGCCAAGCGGCTCGAGGCGGCCGCGCTGGTCACCGAGGGGATCACGGTGTCGCTCGAGCATCGGCTGCTGATCGAAGAGGCGCCAGACGTGCCGTTGCCGTTCCAGCGTCGCATGCTGGGGTTGCCCGACCCCACCGAAGAGCCGGCGTTTCGGGGCGGGGTGAGCGACAACTACAACATCAGCTATCACGGCTATTCGCACAGCCACATCGATTCGCTCTGCCACATCCTCTACAAGGGCCAGATGTACAACGGCTTTTCGCAGGAGACGATCACCGAGGACGGCTGCTCGCGCTCCTCGATCGTCAATCTACAAGGCGGCATCGTCACCCGCGGCGTGCTGATGGACATCCCGCGCCTCAAGGGGGTGCCGTATCTCGAGCCTGGGACGCCGATCTACCAGGAGGATCTCGAGGCCTGGGAAGAAATGGCCGGTGTGACTGTTCGGCCGGGCGACGCAGTCTTCGTTCGCACCGGTCGCTGGGCTCGCCGTGCGGATGTCGGCCCGTGGGCGGTCGCTCGGGAGGCGGCCGGTCTCCATGCTTCGACGATGCCTTGGGTCAAGGCCCGTGACGTGTCGTTTCTCGGCGGCGATGCCGCGAGTGACGTCGTGCCGTCGCAGATCGAAGGCGTCGGGCTTCCGGTGCACATGTTGACGATCGTCGCGATGGGCGTGGACCTGTTTGACAACCAGGATCTCGAGGCGCTGGCCGAGACCGCGGCGCGGCTGAACCGATGGGAGTTCCTGTTGGTCGCTGGCCCGCTGGCGGTCGAGACCGGCACGGGATCGCCGGTTAACGCGCTCGCTATTTTCTAGACCGCGGCTTGGTTGAGTCCACTTCAGTGGGGCAAGGCTTCGGCCTTGCCTCCGCAGGCCTGCCTGTCCATCGTAGCCTCGGCAAAGGCGGGAAGGCCTGCACCACAGAGTCACCCATACTGAGCGCTGAGTGTAGACGTCATGGGGAGCACACGATGCAAATGACCCTGAGATGGCTTTTTGAAGTAGGTGCGGTGCTTGCGCTTCGAGTCGCTGCTCTGGCGATCGTCGCTGCGGTCGGTTGCGGCGGCGCCGTCGAGAGCGGCCCTGCGCCGGCGGAGCCGGTTGTCGCACCGGCTGCGCAGTCCGGTGTGGATCCGGTCATCTCGGCTGGCTATGCGGCGCTCATCACCCACTCCGGGGTGTTCATCGCCGGTCGCAGTCTCGAGGACATTCAGCGGGACGAGCTTGGCAGCGATCCCCGCGCCGTGGCGGCCGGCAAGACGGTGATCGACCGGGAACACAAGGCGGTCACGGTCGACTATGAGGGCATGGACGTGCCTCGCCTCGCGGTCATGCTCGACGGTCTGGGCACGGTGCTGATGCCGATCGGCGCGACGCTCGAGGATCGCGCCACACTGCCGGAGGTCGACATGCCGATGCCCGAGGGCGACCCGGCCGAGATCGACTGGCCGGACGGCGATCGGGTTCCCGAGACGCCCCTGCCGACCGAAATCGATGCTGAGCAGCTCGAGGCGGCGGTGGAGGCCGCGTTCAGCGATGACAAGTACGCACCCCACAAGACCCTGGGTGTGGTCGTGGTCTACGACGACCAGATCGTGGCCGAGCGCTATGCCCCGAGCTGGGACATGCACACGCAGTATCGCAGCTGGTCGTCGGCCAAGAGCGTGACGAGCGCGCTCGTGGGCATCCTGGTTGGCGAGGGCAAGCTCGACGTTGCCGCGCCCCCGCCGATCCCCGAATGGCAGACCGCGGACCATCCGAACGCCGGCATCACGCTCGAGCACCTGCTGCACATGGAAAGCGGGCTGACGACACAGGGGCGGGGCGGCTCGTATCTCTATTTCGGTGGCATAGACACCGGTAAAGAGGTGGCCGCCAGCGTGCCCGATGCCCCACCCGGTACCCGGTGGGAGTACTCCAACTACGACACGCTGTTGATCGTGCGGGCAATGAAGACCGCGATCGGTGACGACGAGGCGTTTCTGACGTTTCCCCGGCGCGCGCTGCTCAACAAGATCGGCATGTGGCACACCTTCCCCGAGATCGACCCCTACGGCAACTACATCCTGTCGAGCCAAATGTGGACGACACCGCGCGACCTGGCGCGTTTCGGGTTGCTTTATCTCCACGACGGGGTGTGGAACGACGAGCGCATCTTGCCGGAAGGATGGGTCGACTACACCGTCGAGAAGGCGCCGATGCGGATACAGCAGGACGACCGCGACCGAGGGTATGGCGCACAGTTCTGGCTGCTGGGCGACGACCCACGAGTGCCAGCGGGCACCTACACCACCTCTGGTGCGCGCGGTCAGCTCTCGACGATCGTGCCTTCACACAACCTCGTCGTTGCCCGCACCGGGCTCGACCCGGCCGGCAGCAACTGGGACCAGGCCGAGCTTGTCGCCGACGTGGTGAAAGCGATCGCGTTGCGCTGAATGGCCCGTGGCCGCGGCGAGCCGCGCTGAAGACCCGGCTCGGGCCACGAGATCGGTTTACGCCCGCTCTGCGATGGTCTTCTCCAGTGCCCGCAATCGTTTGAGCACGGACGGCAGCTTGCGGATCATGACCTGTTCTCGTTTCCATTGCGAGATCGGCCGGGCCGGATATCCCGTGTAGTCACCCTTTTCGTACGTCCGCACATGCCCGGCCGCAGCTCGACCGGTGAAGCGAGCGCCGTCGGCGATCTCGAGGTGGTCGGCGTAGCTCGACGCGCCGGCCAGTACCGCGCCTTTGCCGATCTTCGTGCTCCCGCCGATGGCGACGTCGCCGCAGACGATCGCATGCTCTCCGATATTCACGTTGTGGCCGATCTGGGCCAGATTGTCGACCTTGACGCCCCGTGCAATCGACGTGGTCCCCAGGGTGGCGCGATCAACGCACGTGTTCGCCCCGACATCGACGCGATCGCCGAGCAGCGCAACACCGACCTGCGGAACCGCCTGATGTCCCTCGGGGCTGGGGTGGTAGCCGAAGCCGTCCGACCCGATCACGGCACCGTTCTGGATCACCGAGTCGTCGCCGATGACACAGCGCTCTCTGACGGTCACGCCCGAGTGGAGAATCGACTCGGCGCCGACCTGCGCATATGGATAGAGCACGACTCCCGGGAACAGCACCGCACGATCTCCGACTATGGCGTGTTCCGCGATTGAACAAAATGCCGCGATGTGTACGTCGCGGCCGATGCGGGCCGACGGGTGGACGTCCGCGTGCGGGCTGACGACGCGTTCGACCTCGATCTCGGAGTAGAACAGCGGTACGAGACGGAGCATCGCAGGCAACGGCTCGGCGACGCGCACGAGGTTCGCGGTGGTGTCCAGCGTCCCGGTGTCGAGGCTGTCGCGAATCAGGAGCGCCCGTGAGTGAATACGGTCAAGCACCTTCTGTAGCGCGCCGAGCGTCGAGACGTTCGAGAACGCGACGGCGTCAGGCATCTGTTCGTCCAGGGAGCACACGCCGTGGATCGTGGCCTGGGGGTCGCCAACCAGTGTTCCGCCGAGTAGATTGGCCACCGCCCCTAGGGCGATGGAGTTGTCTCGAGGTACGAAGATCACGTCACTGACTCCCTGCTGCGAATTCGAGGTGAGACTCCATGCCGCGTTTAGAGGCCCAGGAGTTGGAGGTGGCGGCCTGAGATACGCAGACTATACCCTGATCACAGGGCTCGAGTTTGCGGTACGATGCTTTCGACTCATTTGCACGCTCAGGGGAAGCCGAGAGGTGGGTTATCGGAGTG
>JASLOY010000121.1 GCA_030745255.1 Vicinamibacterales bacterium | reverse complement strand
TTTTCGTGCTTCCATCGTGTCTGGCGTCCCCAAGGGGAATCGAACCCGTGTCGAAGCAGGCCGTGATGAAGATCGCGGGTTGCGTCGAGAGAGGTGGTATGCAGCTTACTCGGAGGCCGCGCTCTGGCGCGGGAGGTGATCGAGCCAGTCCTTGATCGCCTCGTTGACCAGCTCCGGCGCCTCCTGTTGCACCCAGTGCGACACGTCTGGCAAATAGCGCACGCTGAGATCGGTCACGAGCCGGTCGGTGCCATACGTGAGCTCTTTGCCGAGCGCGGTGTCAGCTTCCCCCCAGATCAAGAGCGTCGGCACCTCGATTTGTTGAGCTAGATGGTTGGATCTGGCGCCAGCTCGCGACCGCCTGAGTATGCCGCGGTTGGCACGGTAGTAGTTGATCATCGCCGTCAGCGCGCCCGGTTCGAGCGCCTGCCGACGGTACACATCCAGGACCTCGGCGGGGAATCTGGTCTTGTCCGCCGCCATGGCGAGGACGGCGTTGGCGACGGCCTGGGCCCGCCGCCGCCGGAGCACGAGCTCCGGCAGCTTCGGGATCTGGAAGGCGAAGATGTACCACGACCGCCGGATCTGCGGCCATTTGAACAGCCCGGCGGCAAACAGCACCGGGTGCGGCACATTCATGATGATCAAGCCCGTGAGCCGGCGTGTCTGCCCGAGCGCCGTCATCCAGGCGATGCCACCGCCCCAGTCGTGTCCGACGAGCAGTGTCTCGCTGGCGCTCGCCGCGTCAATTAGTCCGGCCACGTCGTCGACGAGCCGGTCGATCCGGTAATCCTCGACCCGGGTGGGTCGGCTCGAGCGACCGTAGCCACGCAGGTTGGGCGCCCAAACGCGGTAGCCTAGCCGGGCCAGCAGCGGCAACTGGTGACGCCACGAGAAGGCGCTCTCTGGGAAGCCGTGCAGACACAGCGCGAACCGGTCGCCGTTGCCGCACTCGGTCACCTCGAAGCGAAGTCCGTTCGCGTCGACGAAGCGGGTCGCAATGGTGGTGTCGGTCAAAAGAAAGAGGCCCCATGCGCCCGCCGTCTTGATGGCGGAGGCGTGGGGCCTACCGAATGAGATCCGAGTTGGTGCCGGGTCAGGGCAGCTTGTAGGCCAGCAGCGTGCCAGACTGACCGCCACCGCTCGTGGCGACGACGATGTACTGCTGATCGTTCACGGAATAGGTCATCGGTGACCCGGTCTGCGGAGCCGTCATGTAGACGCCGCCGACGTCCGCGCCCGTGGCCTTGTCGTAGGCACGCAGCATCGCACCCACCTCGCCGGTCTCGGTCGTGTAGCTGCCCGATTCGCCTGCAACGATCAGGTTCTTGGTGACCAGCACGCCGATACGGCCCGGCCAGCCGGTCCGCCCGATGTCTGTGCCATTGAGCACCGCATGGTTCTGGATGTTGTCGGGTGCTTCACCGTGGGGAATCTGCCACGCGATGTCGCCGGTGTTCATGTTGATGGCGGTGATGCGGCCCCAGGGCGGTTTGATCATCGGGAACCCCTGGATGTTCGTCGCAGCGTCACGGAAGCTGACGCCCTCAGGGCGGCCACGAATGAAGTCCATGTCGGAGCGTTCGGGGTCGTTCACCAGCCCGAGCGCGCCGATCTGGGTCTTGGTGTAGACATAGAAGAAGCCGGTCTCTGGATCCGCCGACGCGCCGGGCCAGTTCACCCCGCCTGTCGAGTTGGGGAGCTGGAGCGTGCCAAGCGTGCCCTCGGCCGTGGCGACGGTGGGTGGGTCGTAGAGCCACCCGACGGTGTACTTGGACAGTATCTCTTCGGCCTGCGCCCGTAGCTCCGGCGTGTAGTCCACGAGGTGATCGACGCTCAGGTCCACTTCGTCGACCGGCGGCGGCTTGGTCGGAATTGGCTGGGTCGGCGCATACCACTCCCCGGGGACATCGCCAGCCTTCACCGGCACCTCGTCAATCGGCCACACCGGTTCTCCGGTCACGCGGTCGAGCACGAACATGTAGTTCTGCTTGGTCGGCTGGATCAGCGCCTTGATCTCGCGTCCGTCGACCGTGATGTCGAGCAGCACCGGCGCGGCCGGCAGGTCCCAGTCCCAGATGTCGTGGTGCACCGTTTGGTAGTGCCACGCCCGCTCGCCGGTCTCCAGATCGACGGCGACGACGCTTCCGGCGAACAGGTTGTCGCCTGGTCGATGGCCGCCATAATAATCGCCGGTCGGCGCTTCCACCGGGAAGTAGGCCATGTTCAGCTCGGGGTCGATGCTCATCTGGGCCCAGACCCCAGTGTTGCCGGTGTAGCGCCACGAGTCGTTCTGCCAGGTGTCGTTTCCGAACTCGTCTCCGCCCGGAATCGTGTGAAAGATCCAGCTGCGTTCGCCGGTCCGGACGTCGTAGCCACGAACGTAGCCTTTGGCGTTCTCTCGGGACACCGGCGCACCACCCGGTGTGTGGGCCGCGCCGATGATGATGGTGTTTCCCGCCACGATCGGTGCCGCATGCAGCCCGATGTCCGCCTCGACCAGGTCGAGGTCCTGGTCGTTGTCCTGTTTCAAGTCGACGATGCCGTTGTCACCGAAAGTCTGGATCCGGATGCCGGTGCGAGCGTCGAGGGCGACCAGCTGGTAGCCGGGCGTGACATACAGGATGACGCCGCCGTCACCATCGTCCCAGTAGGTCAACCCGCGCCCGGAGAGCCGGCGTGGGGCGCTCTGGCCACGCTCGCCCTCGTCGAGTCGGTGCATCCACAGGAGCTCGCCGGTTTCCGGGTCGAGCGCGACAGCTGCGCGCCGGCTGCCGGCCGTGACGTAGAGCACGCCGTCGACCATTAGCGGGGTCGACTGGTAGTTTCTCTCCGGCTGCGGACCGAGATTGTCGGTGTTGAACTTCCAGGCGAGCTCCAGCTCGTTGAAGTTGTCCGCGGTAATCTGGTCGAGTGGCGAATAGCGGTCGTGCGAGAGGTTGCCGCCATAGGTGGGCCACTCGCCGTTTACGGTGCCTTGCTCCTGGGCGGCTGCCGTCCCGCCGAGACCCAGCAGCGCGACCGTCACACAGGTCAAGGTCAGCTTCGATAGCACTCTCATGAATGGTTCCTCTCCCCCATCGGTTCGATCCGGCGTGGCGCGACGGCGATACGAACGAGCATCCAGACGCGGCCGCCAGCCTTGGGCCGGGGGGCCACGGAGAACGAATGCAGCATCATAGCGGATTCGAGCCCGCTGCATCATCCCCGACCTGCCTGGGCTCCAGACTGGTGGGTGACCGTGACGACCAGCGAGCGGACGAGCAATCCCTTGCGATTACCGGTGAGCATTGCCGCTTTTCCGGCCTGCTCCTCCACTTGAGGCCGCCAGTGCTTCCCAGGGCAGGTCGGTCGAGAGCAGGCCACAGCCCACCTAAACCGCGGTGTGCATGCCAGGCCACCCACGTCCGGCGCCGAGGTCCAGGGGCCGATCGCCTGGGCTCATCTTCAGATGGCGACACAGGTCGTCTTCCTGCGGCAGTGTTGTATAGCCGTTCAGACCGACTCGGTCATTTGGTGGGCCTGCTATCGGCGCACTACCTCTCGCGCTTCCCGATCGACCAGCATCGGGACTCCGAGGCCCAAATCTGCGAGCCGGGCGAGCTGCGTCCGGGCGTCACCGACCACCACGTAGATCATCCGGTCTGGATCCAGATGGGTCTGGGCTAGCGCACGGACGTCGTCAACGGTCATCTCGGCAATGGTCGCTTCCTGCCGGCTGATGTAGTCTGGTGGCAGGTCGTAGGCGCTGATGTTCTGCAGCATGCCGACGAGTGAGCCGAGCGTCTCGAACGCCCTGAGGTTGCCTCGAATCAGCTCGTCCCGTGTGCCTGTCAGGTCCTCCTCGGTATATCCCGCGCCATAGTCCTCCAGGATGTCCTTGATCAGAGCGATCGAGTCGTAGGTCACATTGGCCCGCACACTGGTGGTGCCGACGAAGGGGCCCGGGAGCCGCTGGCCCCGAAACGCCGCGCTGGCGCCGTAGGTATATCCGCGCTCGATCCGCAACCGCTGGAAGAACCGGCTGGTGATGCCGCCGCCGAGCCGATGGTTCATGACGGTGGCCGGATGGTAGTCGTCGTCCGTCCGGGCGAGCGCCATCTGCCCGACGGTGATGACCGACTGAGGGGCGTTCGGTACATCGACGAAGTAGAGTCGCGGGGCTCTACCAGGCCGCTCCGGCAGCGGCTGCTCCGGCACTGCGACGGCGTGCGCTGCCCAGCGCGAGGCCAGGCTGCCGAGCGAGTCGAGCACTGCCGCCTGGGTAATGTCCCCGGCCACGTGCATGACGGCCACAGACGGCGAGAAGCTGGCCGCATAGTAGTCACGCAGGTCGTCGAGCGTGAGCGCCGACACTGCTTCGATCGTGCCGAGCGGACTGTGCGACAGGATGTGGTCCGGGCCATACACCAGCCGGTTGAAGACGGCGGCACCGGTTGCTGGTGGCGAAGCCGCCCGCTGGCGGATGTTGCTGATCGTGCGCTCGCGTACGAGCTCGAACGCCTCGGTGTCCCACCTGGGCTCGAGCAGGATTTCTTCGACGAGTGCCAGAGTGGCGGCGTAGTTTCGTGTGAGCGTGTTGGCACGCAGGGTGATCGCTTCGCTCGACGTCGCCAGGGTGATCGATGCGCCCAGTTCCTCAATCGCCACCTCGAGCTCCTCGGGCGTGCGCGCCGCGGTCCCCTCCATCAACATGTCGGTGATGAGATTCGCCACGCCTAGCCGATCTGGGTCTTCTAGCAGGCGTCCACCATGCAGTCGGATACTGAATTGCACGAGCGGCAGCTCGTGGTGCTCGATACCGAAGACCCGCATGCCGTTGGCGATTTCGTCCGACCAGACCTCGGGGAGCGGAAGCTGCGGGCTCGCGCCGAGTGGCGGCGGCGTCGCGCGGTCGATCCGTGACGGGGTCCGCTCGACCGGGATGGTTGCTGCGCTGCCAGGCGTCGGCTCGGCGCCGTCCACGATCGCTTCCTCGACGACCGCGGCTCGGCCCGACCCCTCCAGCGCGGCGTCTGCGCCACCCCGTGGCACGAAGCTGGTGATGACCGAGGGCTGACCGGCGATGTAGTCCCGGTAGACCCGCAGGACATCGTCCACCGTCACGGCGCGCAATCGTTGCAGGTCCTCGGTGACGAACCCGGGGTCGCCGGCCAGGACGTTGTAGTTGGCAAGCTGGAACGACTTGCCCAGCACGCTGGAAATGCCGTTGTAGAAGTCGGTTTCGAGACCGGCCGTGATGCGCTGGAGATCGGACTGGCTCACGCCGTCGGTCTCGAACCGATCGAACGCACGGTCGAAACTGGTGAGCAGGTCATCGAGATCGGTCGCGGGAAACGCTCGCGCCGACAGCTGGAACTGGCCGGCCAGCTCCCGTTGCGGATGTCCCGTGTTGACCGCCGGCGCCAGAGTGTCCTCCTCGACCACCACCTGGTAGAAGGGTGACGTCCGCCCCCGCGCGAGCAGCGCGCTCAGCGCGTCGAGGGCGTATGAGTCGGGATGGTAGGCTTCGACGGTTGGCCACGCCATGGTCAGCATCGGCATCTGCGCGAAGTTGTCTTCGTGATACAGGTTCGCGGTCTCGGCAAGCGTCACGGCCGGCGTGCCCAGCGCCGGTACCTCGTCGCCGCCGGGGATCTCGCCGAAGTACCTTTCGACCATCGCCTTCGCTTCGACGGTGTCGAAGTCGCCGGCGATCACCAGGGTCACGTTCTGTGGCCCGTAGTAGGTCGCGTAAAACTCACGAACGTCGTCGAGCGTCGCGGCCTGCAGATCGTCGAGCGACCCAATTACCTGCCAGCTGTAAGGATGACCCTCGGGGAAAAGGTTCGAGTCGACGACATACGACGTGTGACCATACGGCCGGTTGTCCACGCCCTGGCGCTTCTCATTCTTGACAATCTGCTTTTCGTTCTCGAGGCTCGGCTCGCTCACTGTCTTGATGAAGAAGCCGAGCCGGTCAGACTCCATCCAGAGCACCCGTTCGAGCGCGTCATTGGGTACGACCTCGAAGTAGATGGTCGTGTCGTTTGACGTGCCGCCGTTGAAGGTGCCGCCGAGCGCCGGGACACCATTGACGAAGCCACCGGGTCCGACGTTCTCGGAGTTCTGGAAGAGCAGGTGCTCGAACAGGTGGGCGAACCCTGTTCGGCCCGGTGTCTCCCGGCTCGACCCGACGTGGTAGAGCATCGCCACCGCCACAATCGGATCCGAGTGGTCCTGGTGCAGCACGACCTCGAGGCCGTTGTCGAGCACGTACTTCTCGAACGGCAACCGGAGCACGGCGCCGTCATCAGCTTCTGGGCCGGCTGGGTTCCCTGGGGCCGGTGCGCAGGCGGTAGCCACCGTGAGGAGGAGTGTTCCGATAACGTGCCGAGCCCTTAGATGGGACATGGTGTCACTCCTGTCATGTTGCCCGCATGACGCTCAGGAGATCCGGGAGGGTTGGTCGTTTGCCGTGCATGAGCAGCGCATACCGGAAGATCTTGGCTGCCAGCCAGCCGGCAACGACGATCCCCAGCACCAGCAGGGCAATGCCCAGCCATACCTCCCAGAGTGGCGGGGTCAACACGTTGACGCGGGCAAGCATGACCAGCGGAGTGAATGGTGGCAGCAGGCTGAGCACCCGTGTGGCGACGGTGCTCGGGTTGGTCAGCACATAGAACGTCGACAGGAAGGCCACGATCAGCGGCAGCATCGCCGCGAACATCGCCTGCCCCAGCTCTTCGGTGCTCGTGCAGGTTGCCGCGACCGCCGCAAAGAACACCGAGTAGAGGAAGTAGCCCAGCGCGAAGAAGATCGAGAAGTAGAAAATCAGCTCGAGGCTCAATGCCGCACTCAGGTCGAAGCCGGCCAGCTCGGCACCGATCGACATCGTCAGAAGGACATAGAGCAACCCGACCAACGTCACGCCGACCCACACGGCAAGCTGGGTCAGCCCTGATCCGAGCACCCCGAGAATCTTGCCGGTCATGAACTCGGTCGCCGTGACCGCGCCCAGGATGACTTCGATCAGCCGCGAAGACTTCTCCTCGACGATCGCCATCGCCATCCCTTGCCCGTTGATGATCACCGACATGTAGAGCAGCATCCCGAGCCCCAGGGTGCTGGCGAACGCCGTCTCGAAGCCGCCTTCCTCCTCTCCTTCATCCGAGACCGTGACCGTGTCGAGGTCCGAGCGCTGCAGGGCCCGGATCTGTTCGACGTCGACTTCAGTGTCGACGAGTAGCTCGTCCAGGACGGTCGATTCGACCGCGAGCTCGAGCTCGCGCAGCAGCGCCGGGTTGCCGGTTTCGCGAGCGTAGTAGCTGGCCCGCGCCACGATGTCCGGGTTCTTGCGCAGCAGGACGTAGCCATCGAGCGTCTCCTGACGGACCGCCTCGCTGAATCGAGCCCGGGCAGTGTCCGAGTCATCGGGCACCACGACACGTTCGGTGACCTCGACGGTCGGCCGGTTGATGTTCGCCAGGTGATCGGCCAGCGCGTCGGTCAGACCGGTGCCGGTGTCGAGCAGAGCCACGCGCAGGTCATCGCCCCCGGACGAAGAGAACAGCGCCAGCAAGACGAACATGTAGGCTCCCAGGAAGGCTGGGATCATGACGGTCATGAAGATGAAGGCGCGACTGCGTACGCGGGCGAGATACTCGCGCCGCGCGATCTTGAGTATCTGGGTCACGCTCATGCGGTGCCCCCGATGGCCGCGCCCGGTGCGGCGGACTGATCGCCGACTTTCTCCAGATAGATCTCTTCGATGTGCGGGTGTTCCAGTCTGACCGCCTGTACCTCCACCCGGTCGAGCAAGGCCCGGATGACCGCCTGCGCGTTGGCGCCCGGTTCCAGCTTGATGTCGGCCAGCACGCCGCTCAGGACCGGCCGGCCGTGATGGATGAGACAGATCGATTCACACAGCGCTTCCACCTGCTCCATACGGTGGGTCGACAACACGACGGTCGCGCCCCGCTCGCGCTGCTCGAGAATCAGTTCCTTCAGCAGCCGGGTGTTGACCGGGTCGAGCCCGGTGAACGGCTCGTCGAGCACGACCAGATCGGGGTCGTGAATGACCGCCGAGGCGAACTGGACCTTCTGCTGCATCCCCTTGGACAGCTCGCTGGTCAGCGACTGGGCGTTGTCGGCGAGGCCGACGCGATCGAGCCAGGCGCCGGCGCGACCGGTCGACTCTTTCTGGTCGAGTCCGCGAATCGACGCCAGAAACGCCAGCTGTTCGACCACCTTCATCTTGGCGTAGAGTCCGCGCTCTTCCGGCAGGTAGCCGACCCGATGACGCACGCTGAGCGGATCACGCGAGCCGAGCAAATCAACCGAGCCGCCGTCCGGCACATAGATGCCGAGCGTGGTGCGAATGGTGGAGGTCTTGCCGGAGCCGTTGGGACCGAGCAGGCCGAAAATGCTGCCGCTGGGCACCGTCAGGTCGAGACGATCCACAGCGGTCGTCTCGGCAAACCGTTTGGTCAGGCCCTGGCACCGAAGTGCGGCCGCCGTGTTGATCATGTGTGTAGCAGAGTATCAGGGAACAGTATCAGCCAGACGGTGAACATTTGGTTATACGCTATCTGTATGAAGGTATTCGATTCGACATGGCGGACGCGGGCTCGGTCTCGGGCGACGCTGGTCGTGCTGGTGTCGGTCTCGGTCGGGTTCCTGTCGAGCGGGTGCTACTGGTCCCGCTCGTCCACCCAATCGGTGCCGCGGCTCGCGCATCCGCCGTTCGACACGGCGACCGCTGAGATTGCCGCGCCGTTTCGCTTTGCCGTCTTCGGCGACCAGAAGAGCCTGGCCAAGAGCGGTGAGTGGGATGCCCTGTTGCGCGAGGTCAAGGCACTCGAGCCATCGCCGGCGTTTCTGCTCGATACCGGCGACATCGTCGAGAACGGAGTCCACCGCGACCAG
>JASLOY010000120.1 GCA_030745255.1 Vicinamibacterales bacterium | reverse complement strand
ACGTCGTGTCAGTGTGATGGGCGAGTACGAGCGCGGGGATTACGACGATCCGTTCACCCTGATCGCGCCGACCAGCATGGATCGCGTCAAGGCGCGGGTGCGATTCATGCCCGGCAACGGACTGACCGTGACCGGCGCCTTCCTGACCCGTCGGATCGAGAACGATCTGGCGGGCCCGGTCCACCCGACCGAACCGCGCACCGGCGACCCGGCTACGCTTCGGAACACGAGCTTCACGGCGCATGCGGCATATAGCGGGGAGCCGGTCTCCGTGTTCGGGAGCTATACCCGTCAGGAGGTGAGCAACGAGATCACCAACGTGCTGAACGGTTTCCGCACATTCGCAACCCTGTATCACTCGGACCTCGATCGAGGCGCCGGCGGGGTGACGGTCGGGGTGACCGACGGGGTCAAGGTCGGCACCGATCTGTCGGCGTATCGCAACCGTGGCAGCTTCGGCCTCGACTGGGAGCAGTATCGGGTGTTCACCGAGCTGCTGTCGCCGGCCGGCTACGTCGTGAACCTGTCCTACCGGTACAATGCGCTCGACGAGAGCCTGTTCGACTTCGACGACTACAGTGCCCACATCGCCGAGGTCTCGATCGGATACCGGTTCTAAAGAGACTCCAAGAGGAGTCGGGTGCTCCGGTCGCGCTGGTTCGCGAGCTCGCGAAGTTCATGCCTGAGACACCGACTTCGCCCGCGCGGGCCGACGCGGCGGAGCAGACACCCCGCCGGACCTTCCTCGACTCGATCCTGGGGTTCGGCTTCATGTCATCGGCGATGGCGATGCTCTACCCGGTGACGCGCTATCTGGTTCCGCCTCCAGGGGGTGAGCCGGCCACGCTGAGTGTGGTGGCGGCGCGGTTGGCGAATGTACCGCCGAACACCGGCTTTGTCTTCAACTTCGGCAACCGCCCGGCCCTGCTGGTCCGAACACCCGAAGGCGAGCTCCGGGCCTTCAATGCCACCTGCACGCATCTGGACTGCACCGTACAATACCGCCCCGAGACGTCCCAGGTGTGGTGCGCATGCCACGACGGTCTCTTCGACCTGGGAGGGGGCGTGGTGTCGGGCCCACCACCGCGAGCGTTGGAGCGGCTCACCGTCCAGGTGCGCGGCGAATCGGGACAAGAGGAAGTGGTCGTCTCGCGCGACTGAGGGGCGCCAGGATGATGCCCCGTCTGGTGTCGTGGCTCGATGAGCGGCTCGATCTGACCGGTCTGACCCGTGTCGCGCTCGCCAAGACAGTGCCGTCGCATGTGCACAAGGGGTGGTACTACCTCGGCGGCGTCACGCTGTTTCTCCTATTCGTGCAGCTCGCCACCGGCATCCTGCTGCTGCTCTACTATCGTCCCAGCGCGGCCGAGGCGTTCGAGAGCGTTCAGTTCATTCTCACGCAGGTGGAGTTTGGCTGGCTGATTCGGAACGTGCACGCCTGGTCGGCCAACCTCCTCATCGCCGCGGCGTTCGCGCACCTGTTCAGCGTCTGGCTGCTGAAGGCGTATCGCAAGCCGCGCGAGCTCACGTGGGTGAGTGGCGCCCTGCTGTTGTTCCTGATGCTGGCGTTCGGGTTCAGCGGGTATCTGCTGCCGTGGAACACCTTGGCGCTGTTTGCGACCCGGGTCGGGACCGGCATGGCCGGTTCGGTGCCGTTGGTCGGCGACTTCCTCATGCGGTTTCTCCGCGGCGGAGACGAAGTGACCGGCGCGACGCTGTCGCGTTTCTACGCGTTGCACGTCGCCATCTTGCCGGCGATGACCACCCTGCTGCTCGTGGTTCACCTGTTCTTCGTCCAGCGTCAGGGCATGAGCGTGCCGTTCGACGTCGAGCAGAGCCTGCCGCCGGGCGGGCGAGTCCCGCAGACTCCGTTCTTCCCCAACTACGTGCTACGTGACCTGATGGCCTGGTATGTTGCGATGGCGCTGCTCGCGGCTCTTGCCGCCTTCTTTCCGTGGGAGCTGGGGCTCAAAGCGGATCCGCTGGCACCGGTTCCGGCCGGCATCAGGCCGGAGTGGTATTTCGTCGCCGTGTTCCACACGCTCAAGCTTTTGCCCGGTCGGGTGCTCGGACTGGAGGGCGAGACACTCGGCGTGCTGCCTTTGGCGCGGCGGCACTGCTCCTGCCGGTCCTCGACCGCGAGGCGGCAGCGGGACGGCCTGGTCGGCTGTTCACAGTGCTCGGACTCGGGGCGCTGGGGTATCTCGTATCGTTCACGCTGATCGGGTACTGGGCGTCGTGAGTTTGTCGGAGCGTTCCTGACGGGATGAGGATGTCAGTAGACAGCATGATTCGAGTAGTGGTGCCGGCGATCCTGACGCTTGCGTTGCTGGCGAGCCCGTCGGTGGTGTCTGCCGGTAACGCCCGGCAGGGGCAGCCGGAGCTGGTGAACGGGTGTGTCGCATGTCATGCCGTTCTGGAGGACCGACTCGCGGCACCGGTGGGACTGCTCGGCGACGACGTGCACGCCGAACGCGGGTTCAGTTGCGTCACCTGTCACGGCGGTGACGACAGCGCCGACGTGGAATCGCGGGCGAAAGACCCGACGTTCGGGTACGAGGGGGCGCCGGTCGGCGCTGGCATGGTCGAGACCTGTAGCCGATGTCACAGCGATGCGGAGCTCATGCGGCGTTTCGCGCCGGCTCAACGCGTCGATCAAGCTACCGAGTACGCGGTTAGCGAGCATGGCCGCGGGCTCGCCGAGGGCGATACAAACGTTGCCACCTGCGTCAGCTGTCATGGGGCGCATGGGGTGCGCCGGGTCAGCGACGCCCGCTCTCCCGTGTTTCCGCTCAACGTGGCGGATACGTGCGCGGCCTGTCACGCCGACCCGGCCCTCATGGCCGGCTATCAGGCGCCGGGCGGTACGCCGCCGCCGATCACGCAGCGCGCCGACTATCAGCGTAGCGTGCACCATGCGGCCCTGACCCGTGGCAACGATCTCTCGGCGCCGACCTGCAACGACTGTCACGGCAATCACGGGGCGGCCCCGCCAGGGGTCGGCGACGTCGCCAACGTGTGCGGCACGTGTCACACGAGCTTTGCCGAGCGGTTCAACGACAGCACCCACGGATTTCTGTTCGACCGCGGGTGCACCGAATGCCATGGCAGTCACGCTGTCCAGCTCGGCACCGACGAGATGCTGGGGGACGCGGCTCCGGCCTACTGCGTGAGCTGCCACGAGACAGGCGACGCCGGTCTCGTGGCAGCCGCGCGGATGCGGTCGTCGATCGAGAGTCTGAAACGGTCGTTTGACGAGGCGCAGGCCCTCGTCGAGCGTTTGACGGTCGCCGGAATGGAGATGGGAGATCAGGAGCTCGAGCTCGCGCTGGCGCGGAACCAGCTCACCCTGGCGCGTACCGAGGTCCATGCGTTCGACGCAGACCGGGTGGACCCGATCATCGACGCCGGTCTCGGGATACTCGCTGGCGTGGACGCCGCGGGCGTTGAGGCGCTGGCCGAGCTCCGGTTCCGGAGACGCGGGCTGGCGCTCTCTCTGGTGCTCATCTTGCTCTTCGTGGTGGCGCTGGGTTTCAAGGTCCGTCAGCTCGATCGGATGTCCCACGGTGGCGGGTGAGCCGGAGGGGCCGCCCCACTCGATCCGACTGCTCACGAAGCTGCGCCTCCTTCACACGGGACGACTTCAACCTGGGGAAACGTCTTGGCTGCAACGGCCCGGCCTCACGTTCGAGCCCCGCGGCGCGCCGGGACCTCGATTGCCAGCATCGTCAGGTCGTCGTCGAGCCGGTCCGTGCCGCGCCACCGACTGACTGCCGCGCGCAGATCTCGGAGCGTCCCCGCGAGTGGCAGCGTCTGTGTCGCGTCTAGGGTCTCCATCAGTCGCTCCCGTCCGAAGTCTTCGTCGGCCTGGTTCAGCGCGTCGGTGACGCCGTCCGAGTAGAAGTACAATCGGTCGCCCCCGCCGAGCGTCACGACGAACTCGTCGTAGTCCGCATCCGGGAACATCCCAATCGGCAGACCGGCCGCTTCCAGAATCACCGGATCCCCATTCGCAGGGATGTGAACCGGTCCCGGGTGACCGGCACTGGCGTAGCGCACGGTGTTGGTCGTCAGGTCCATCACGCCGCAGAGAAACGTGAAGTACTGCCACACGGCAGGGTTGATCGGGAACTGCTCGTTGAGCCGCTGTGTCACTTTGGCCGGGGTGCGGATGCTGCTCATTACCGAGGTCGGCCAGGCGGCGGCCAGGACCCGCGTCAGGGCGACCGATTGCAGGGCGGCGACCACGCCATGGCCGGTCACGTCGAGCAGGTAGAAGCCGGCAAACCGGTCGCCGATCATGAAGATGTTGAAGCTGTCGCCTCCGAGCCGGGCGCACGGATCAAACAGCCAGTCGACGGTGATTCCGGGGATTCTGGCGGGCCGGTCCGGCAGGAGGGACGTTTGGATATGAGCCGCCGCATCGAAGTCGCGGTTGAGTCGGATGTTCAACCGCCGCAGGTCGTTCTCGACCCGCCTGTGCTCACTGATGTCACGTACGACTGCAATGACCAACGGGCCGTCGTCGGTTTCGATCGGGCTGAGACCGATGTCGAGTGGTATCTCGCGTCCGCTTTGGTGACGTCCACTCGGGTCGATGTCGGGACCCATCTGACGGGTTTGGCGCGAGGCGCCGTAGGCGTGGCGATGCTGCCGGTGTATGGTCCGTCCGTCCTCGGGGAGCAGCAGCTCCACCGGCTGGCCGATGACGGCGTCGGGCGCGTACCCGAACACCTGCTCGATCAGAGGGTTGGCGTAGACGACCGTGCCCGTGCCATCGACCACCACGACCGCATCGGGTGCAGCCTCGAGCAGGGGAAGGGTCGCGAGGCTCCAGCGTGGCGCATCCGGCACTGTGGCTCCCTGGAGACGGACCACTCACGAGCCGGCTGCTGCCGCCACAAAATCACCTTCCGTCAGGATCCCCACCAACTCATCACTCTGCATCACCGGCAGACACCCCACTTTGTGTTCCAGCATCATGCGGGCGGCTTCGGTTACCGGAGTGTCCGGTGTCGTGGTGTGGACGTGATCGGTCATCACGTTCTTCACTGCGATCGATTGCAGCATCTTGTCCTTGGCGGTGGTGCCGAATCCGAGTGCCCGCACCAGCGCGCTGTGGAAGAGGTCCCGCTGGCTCAGAATGCCGACCAGCTGGCCCCCTTCGTTGAGCACCGGCAGATGACGGATACGGGACGCGTGCATCAGGTCCTCCGCCAACGAAAGCCGGTCGTTGCGTCCTAGCGTGGTCACGTTCCCGCTCATCAACTCTTTGACGACCTGCATCAGGTGCTCCTTCTACGTCCGGGCGAGCGGCCGTGGTTGTCACAGAACAAGTTTCGTGCCTGTGCAGAATGCCATTGAATTCGTGGGCGGTCTAGCCTCAAAGGCCTGACTGGTAGCTGCGTGCGAGAAGTTTCGCGCAGCGTCATGCGGAAGAATTCAGGCGTCATTGCCCTCAGTGTGGGGTCGGACCTAGCCTTTTGCCTGTCAGGGGGGCCGTGTTCGCGGCACGGCTGTTGCTATTTCAGGTGGGACAAAGGGAGGCAGCAACCGATGACGGAACAACAGGCAGCAGGACTGAAACGACTGTGTACGATTGCCGGGGCCGGCGCGGCTGTCGCCGCCGTCGGCATGATCGCCGGCGTTTCCACCGCTATCGGCGTCGGTCTTCTGGCCTGCTGGGGCGGCGCATTCGTTACGCTTGTCGCCTATCTCGACACGGTGTCCTGAACGCGTCGGATCCGGTTCATCGATCTTCCACATAGGCGTCGACACGGTGGCTCGTCGTCCGGCGAGGCGGGTCGCCCCCTACCTGCGCTCGCTCCCGATGCGCGTCGCGGTCCACGGCGTCGTGGCGCAGAGCTGCGCGCCGCGTCTTTCTGCCACTTGCCGGCCTTGCTGGCTTTCAATGAGCGCCGGGACGCGGGATCAGCACGTACTCCGGCGGCGATCAACCACTGATCCAGTCGTGACGCGTTCTCGGCCTGTGGAGGATATCTGGTGAGGATGAGATGGTGCGACCCAGGGGCAACGAGCTGCCGGGGGAAGGATCGGCAGTGCCGCCCCTGGGTGCTCCATGGTCAACCCAGGTTGGTGTTCCGTGTGCCACGGACCACCGGGATCGAATCGCGTGCGTGCGCCCTGGGCCTCTGACGTGCGGCTACAACGTCGTCTCCGGTTCCGAAGTGTAGCAAGCTTGGTACCACTCGCAGTCCGTGGTGCAGATCCTGCTGCACTCGAAGGTCGCCACAGCCCGCTAGGCCTGCGAGAGGCTCGGCGCCAGTTGACTCGAAACTAGCGATATGTACCGGCGTCGCGCTTCCCAATGGCCGAGCGAGGCGCCGATCACGACGGGTCTCGGTGCGACTTGGAGCCCTCCTCACGGGCAGTTCGGGGCGACGCTGACGGCCGCTGTGCTGCGTGCCGGGTCCTCAGTGGGCGCCGGCTTCTTCGTGAATTGTTCCACGGTAAGCGCGGAATATTCCACGCATTGCGTGCCCTACAGATCGTAGCCGTTCAAGCGGCATCGGTTGATCCGGTCGCCGAGCGTTGATCGCTTGATCTTGAGAATTGCGGCCGCTTTGGTCTTGTTTCCACGCGTCAGCCCCAGCGCCCACCCGATCAGCCCAGACTCAATCTGGATCAGACGATCGTCGAGCGACATCGATGGTGGCAGCGATACCGGCGTATGGTCCGGATGGCGTCCGGCCATCTCCGCCGGCGTGTCTCGGGATGCGTGATCCAGCCGTGGGTGGTTCGACAGGACGGTCTCGGTCTGCGACATCTGATTCCTCCGTGCGTCGTAGAGTCACTGCGAAACTGCCGGAAACCCAGCAACAGGTATGCCAGCGCCAGCCGGGCGAGGTTGAGGGGCCAGGCCAGAGGTCGGAAGCAGACACGAAAGTGGTGGTTGGTGACGGGCCCGGCCGCCTTCTTCAATGACCGGCCGGCTCGGGCTTGCTCAGATCGAATTTCTCGATGCGGTACCGGATTTGGTCCCGGTTCAACCCGAGGAGCGCAGCGGCGCGCGTCTGGTTCCACTGGGTTCGTTCGAGCGCCTGCGCGACCAGATCCCGCTCCAGCTTCACGAGATTCATGCCGCCTGCCGCCAGTTGGACACCCTCGGACATCTCGGGGCGAGATCCAAGCATCGGGAAGTCTTCGAGTGCCAGCGTGTCACCCTCGGCAAGGAGCATGGCCCGCTCGACCGCATTGCGTAGCTCGCGGACGTTGCCAGGCCAGGGATAACGCTCGAGCGCCTCGAACACCCTTGGTGCGGCACCCTGCACCTGCTTGCGGAACTCGTGATTGAACTGGTCGATGTAGTACTTGGCCAACACCGGGATGTCGGCGGCCCGCTCACGGAGCGGTGGCAACCGCACCGGCAGCACGTCGAGTCGGTAATACAGGTCCTCCCGAAAGGTCCCATTCTTGACCGACTCTTCGAGGATCTTGTTCGTCGCGGCGATAATCCGGACGTCGACGTGGATGTCCTGTGCGCCCCCCACCCGTTTGAAGGTCTTTTCCTCCAGGAACCGCAGCAGCTTTGCCTGGAGCGCCGCCGCCATTTCGCCAATTTCGTCCAGAAACACCGAACCGCCATCGGCCGATTCCAGCAAGCCCCGCTTTTGCTGCCTGGCGTCGGTGAAAGCGCCCCGCTCGTGACCGAACAGCTCGCTTTCAAGCAAAGTGTCGGTGAGAGCCGAGCAAGTGATGTTCATGAACGGCTGCGTGGCGCGCTTGCTGCCGTAATGGATCACTTTGGCCGCCAGATCCTTGCCGGTTCCGCTCTCGCCGGTCAGGAGCACCGTGGAGGCTGGACTGGCCGCGATCTTCACCAGCAGGTCCTTGATCTGCTGCATGACGGGCGAGTTGCCGACAATCCGGTCGATGCCCCACGGCTCGGCCTGGGTCGCTCGCAGGGCACGGACCTCGCGCCGAAGGCGGGTGGTTTCGAGCGCTTTCTCCACCAGCAGGGCGATTTCGTCCAGATTGAACGGTTTGGTGGCGTAGTGATACGCACCCTCCTTCATGATCTCGACCGCGGTGGCCACGTTCGAGAACGCGGTCAGCAAGATGACGAGCGTGTCTGGGTCGCGGCGCCGGACCTCCTTCAGCACCTTGAGGCCGTCGGTGTCTGGCAGCCGGTAATCCAGCAGCACCAGGTCGATGCCTTCGCTGAGCCGGGCCAGCGCTTCCGCACCGGTCTCGGCCTCGAGCGTTCGGTAGCCGTCCTGTGAGAGTCGTTCCACGAGTGACCAGCGGATCAACTGCTCGTCGTCGACCACCAGGACCGTTGCTTTGGACATCCAGCGCGAATTATACAGGGGAGCGGCGCCAAGACCGTATTCCGGCTGGGTTGGCTGCGCCTCTTGAGGGTTCTGCCGGGGGGTGTGCTCGCCCTGTGAGGCCTTGGTCGCGTCGTTAGTCACATGGTGCGGGATACTTCGCATGGCGGATTTCCGGTGGCCTCTGCACCGGTCGATCGTGGCGGTGTCTGGTAGAATCCTGGGTGTTCGCCTCGTGCCTAGCGACCCGGCGCTTCCGACCTCGCAGACGCCGTTCGGTTCCACATCGCGAGGGTGATGCTGCTGGCAGCCCCGCTACGTTGGGCTGAATCTCCACCGTGACGGCGGCTCACCGTGCTACGCACGTCCCGACCTCACGGATGAAAGATGCCCAGCAAGAGTCACGCCAGATGCCAATGAACCCCCGTGCCACCGTTGGCGCCAGAGACCGGTCCCTCCGCAACCAGTCCCTCAAGGAGCTCCAGGACACCAAGTTCGCTCTCGACCAGTCGGCGATCGTCGCGACGACCGATGTGGAAGGGAAGATCACCAACGTGAACGAGAAGTTCTGTCAGATTTCCGGCTACTCCGAGGCGGAATTGCTGGGCCGTGACCACCGCATCATCAACTCGGACTACCACCCGAAAGA
>JASLOY010000011.1:11124-19012 GCA_030745255.1 Vicinamibacterales bacterium | reverse complement strand
GCGACCAGCCCGGGCTTGGTCGCCGTCACGTAGATGCCGGTGACGTGTCCTGTCGTCGAGACGAGACGGTTTACGAGCAACGGTTCGGCCAGCGCGATGGTCTGGACCCGTTCGATGTCGGTGTCAGACAGATGGGCGGCGTCCTCGATCAGGTCTTCGACCACGAGGTCGTCGCCCTGCGCCCAGGTGTGCTGGAAGTTGGTCAGCGAATCGACCCGTCGGGAGTACGGGATCTGCCAGGCGGCGTCGGTCAGGTTCTCGACAGCTTTCAGCGTGTCGCGTGTGAAGACGGTGCCGTCGCGTGGCGCGAGGACGAGGAATGCGCTCTCGTCCTTGCTGTAGACCTGCTCGAACTCTTCAAGCGCTTGCAGATACGGGTTGGCGGGACTGAAAAAAACTCTCGTGTCGCTCGTGGAAGTGAGGCGAGATATCCCCCATGCGGTGGGGATGAGCAAGACCATCACGCCGACGACGACCCACCGCCGCCAGCGGATGAGCGCTTCAAAGGGGGTCCTCATGACACCCTCGCGTATATCCAGGAATCGCTGCAAGAGACGTGCCCTGAAACTGGTATGTGTGGCCGGTCCGTGGCGGGCCGTGGGCTGCTATCATGCGATTGACCCTCAGGCGCCAACGACACCGTTGGTGGGAAACGGAGCCGCGATGACGAACAGGAAAAGCCCGTCTCATCGTTACACTCGACGTGAAGCCTTGGGACTTCTCGGGACGGCCGCCGGCGCCGGGGTCGTCGGGGTTGGTACGGGTGCGCTGCCCGTGCAGGCCCAGCAGCGCTTCACCAGTGTCGAGGCGCCGAGCTTCCCGGCCGGCGCCGTCATTCGGACCCAGCAGGGAGACCTCGACCCGACGGAGCTCGCCACCGGCGCGACGCTCTTTCACGAACACGTCGGCCGGAGCGACATCGACCTGGCGGTCGAGGAGCTGCGCCAGTGCGAGTTCAATGGTCTCGGCTGCATCGTCGACGCGGCGACTGGCCGGCGGACGTCGAACCAGGTGCGCGACCTACGCGCCATCGCCGATCGCAGCGACGTCAAGATCGTCATGGCGGGCGGCTACTTCGAGGACATCGGGTTCTCGATCTACCCGGTGCGGGTTGCCGAGATGTCCCGTGACGAGCTGGTCGAGGAGCTGGTGACCGACGCTGCGGCCCAGCGCTGGGGCGCCTTCGGCGAGATCGCGTCGTCGCTCGAGATGCGACCCGACGAACGCAAGGTGCACAGCGCCGTCGCCCGTGCGCACCTGCGGACCGGACTGCCCATTTTCACGCACACGCCGCACGAAAGCTGCCCGAGCTGCGCGATGGACCAGATGGATGTCATCGAGGGGGAGGGCGTCGATCTGGCCCATGTGGTCATCGGGCACATGGCGACGGTGAAGCCGGAGGACGATCCGCTCGGCACACACAAGGAGGTCGCGCGCCGCGGCGCCTTCGTCGGGCTCGACACGCTCGGCCACGAGATGGGTCGGTCCGACATACCGTCCGCCGACAAGGTGCGGATGGTCCAGGACCTGCTCGAGGCCGGGCTCGAAGACCACATCCTGCTCTCCTCCGACCAGGGGAACGTCCGCCAGTTCAATCGGTATTACGGCCACGGCTGGGCATCGGTGCTGATGCAGTTCGTGCCCAAGCTCCGATATGCCCGTGTGCCCGAGGAGACGATTCGGAAGATCCTCGTCGACAACCCGCGGCGTTTTCTCGCATTCGTGCCGAAGGTGTAGGGAGGCACAGACGGATGCGTGGCTATGCCTGACGCGGACCCTCTTGTCCGAGCCGCACCATCACGCTTCCGACGACGTCGCCGGCGTTCGAGCCGCGTGCTCCTGACGCATCCGGGTCAGGTTCTCTTCGCGCAACCGCGTCAGGTGGGGGACGATTCCGAGCAGACGTTGGGCCACCATCAGTTGACCACGGTGGTGCATTTCATGCTCTTTGACCGAGAGCAGCATCTCGAAGCGGCTCTTTGTGGCCGGTGTCGCACCGGGTGGCAACGCGAACGGCTCGGCAAGAAAGTCGTCCGACACCCCGTCTAGAAAGCTGGCCCAGACGTCGCCTTCCGTCTTCAGCAGGTCCAGTATCTGGGACTTGGTTCGTTCCGCAGTTTCGTCTTCGGCCGCTCTCTTCATCATCGGTTGGAAATCGAATCCGTCGAAGCTCGATCGCCGCTCGCGCGCGTGAATCGTATGCTGGAACTGAGGGGACAGTGCGATGTGGACCAGGGTTCGGGCGATGCTCCGTGCGCCCTCGGCCGGGGTGAACCCGTACTGGTCTTCGGGGACGTCCTCCGCGATCTGTAGCGTGTTCTGGCGGACCGTGCGAAAGCTCGCTGCTAGCTCCTTCGCTCCGTAGTAGCTCATCGAGACCAACTCCCTTCTCTGTGACACACGGGACTGTTACCGCAAACTGCCTGCAGGCGGTATGCTATTCGCTCATCTCACATCGACGTATTTTCCGCGACTACTGGTGCGGGCTTGTGCACGAGGGGAACTGACATGAGACAGTCAATGCTGACCATCGCAATCGTCGCCGGTGCGGTCGGGTTCGTTCTGCAGGGTGGCCAGGCGTTCGCGCAGGACCATGGCGACGCCGGGCATGGAGCCGTGAGTTTGGCTGACCAGATTATGCGCGCCGACGCAAATGAGGACGGGAATGTGACGTCCATCGAGATCGCGAGCCTGTTGCTGGGTGGGCACGGCGGCGGCAGTCACGACGGCAACGGCGACCACGACGGCGCGGGTCATCATGGGGCGGCTGAGGGCCAAGGCAATCCGCACGGAGACCTGGCCGGGGCGCAAGGGTCTGGCAACCTGGCGGCGCTCTTCGGTGGACACGACGGTGCCGCGATCGCCGAAATGTCTCAGGCCGACCTCGAGGCGCGCCTCGACATGCTCGTGAGCCACGCCGACGCGAACAGTGATGCCGCGCTGAACGCCAGCGAAGTCGAAGCGCTGGTGGAGATGGTTGAGACAATGCGCGCGGGCGGAGGGCACTGAACTCACAGCTTGCTTGCGTTGATCTTGCGGTGCGGCCCTTCACGCCTTCGCCAAAGCTGCGGCGGACAAGCAGGACTGCGAGGCAAGGCCAAAGCCTTGCCCCACGATTGTCGACATGACCGTGCTGCGGAGATCGAGCACGAGCTTGTGGGGTGGCGCTTCGGCGCCACATCATCCCGGTCGCGGCCCTTTCGTGCCTCATCCTGCGTGCCCCCGGTCTGGACCCACCTCGGATCTGGGCCATGGGGGCGTCGGCGGTCGACGCGTCAATCCGCCCTGAGCGCTACGGTCGGGTCCACCGCCGCGGCTCGCCGCGCCGGCACGTAGGAAGCCAGCAGTGTGACCAGCATCAGGCCCACCGAGACCGCGACGTAGGTCGCCGGGTCGGTCGGGCTCACCCCGAAGACCATCGACTCCATCAAGCGCGTCAGCGCGAACGCGCCGGCCAGACCAACCAGCACGCCCGCCAGCACGACGCGCCCTCCCTGACGCAGCACCATGCCTTTCACGTCGGCGGGCAGGGCCCCCAGCGCCATGCGGACGCCGATCTCTCTGGTGCGCCGCCCAACCATGTAGGCGATCACGCCGTAAATCCCGACGGCGCCGAGCAACAGCGCGGCCACCCCGGCGATGACGAGCAGCACCATGGTGAACGCCATCGGGGCGCGCGCCGTCTGCACGGACGCCTCCAAGGTGTGAATGTGGGAGAGAAAGAAGTTGGCATCTATCGACCGCACCGAAGCACGTACCGCGTCGACCAGTGCGAGCGGGGGAGTTGAGGTGCGCATGACGTACGACGGCAGGTGGGGGCTCGCAGCGTGAGCGGCTTTCGGGAAGTAGATGGCCTGGCTCAAGCGCCGCTCCTCCGGTCCGGTGAGCTCGGCGACCGGAAGATCCCCGACCACACCGACTACCGTGTACCACCGATCAGGCGGCGGACCGGTCGAGCTGCCGATGGTGACGAGGCGACCGATCGGGTCCTGACCGGGCCACCGGGCCCGAGCAGCCGACGCACTCAGCACGACCGACCAGGCGTCGCGCGGTCCCGGTTCGAACAGGCGGCCGGCCACGAGCGGAATCCGTAGCACCTCGAAGTAACCGGGGCTCGCCGCGACCTTCCACACGGTAGAGATCTCGTCGCTGACAACGTCCTTCTCGCGCAGATTCTGCCCCCCTGCACACCTGTCACCGCGAAGCGGAACGCACGTCGCGGCCGCTACCGCCTCCACGCCGGGGAGCCCGCCGAGCCGCGCGAGCAGCTCCTCGTGGAAGGCGTATGTGGCGTCCGAAGATTGCTCGCTGCTACGCCAGAGATCGAACGTCAGCACATTCGCCGGATCGAACCCCGGATCGACCCGCGTCAGGTGCCAGAAACTTCGGATCATCAGCCCCGAGCCGACCAGCAGCACCAGCGCGAACGCCACCTGGCTCACCACCAGCACATTTCGGACCTGGAGTCGGGAGCGACCGACACCACTGGCCAGTGTGCCTTCTCCAAGCGCAGGGAGCATCGCCGATCTGCCGTGCACCAGGGCGATCGCCCCGAACAACACGCCGCTGAGGATCGCCACCGCCGCCGTGAAAGCCACCACCACAGGGTCCACCGTCACCTCGTGCAGCCGGGGCAGGTCCGCAGGGCCGACCCGCACCAAGACGCGGACCGCCACCATCGCGAGCCCCAGCCCGAGCAGCCCGCCCACCGCCGCGAGGCCGATGCCCTCGGCCAGAAAGTGCCGGGCCAGCTGGCCGCGGCCCGCACCCACGGCGGTGCGCACGGCGATCTCCCGCCGGCGGGCCTCGGCCCGTACGAGAAACAGGTTCGTCACGTTGGCGCAGGCCATGAGCAACACGAACACCACTGCACCAAACACGATCCACAAGGTTCGGCCCACCCCACCCACGACCGCGTCCTTGAGCGGCTCGACCGTCAGTCGCGGGTACATATCCCAGGCGATCTTCTCTCCCGGAAATGCCTCAGGAAGGCCCGGCATGATCGTGTTGAACCGCGTCTCGGCCGCCGCCACGGAGACACCGGGCTGCAGTCGTACCACGGCCCGCCGATTCCAGGCGCCGAAACCGATGCGCGACGGGGCGAGCAAGCTCCAGATCTGCGTCTCCGGCGAGGGGAAGGCGAAGCCCGGGGGCATGACACCGATCACCTGACGGGACCGATCGTTGATCGGAATGGTCCGTCCAAGGATCGACGGATCACCCCCGTAGCGGCGTTGCCAGAAGGCGTGGCTCAGCAGTAGCTGGCCGCCCGCTCGGACGTCCTCTCCCTCCTGGGTGCTCACCTCGATGTCGGAGGGCAGGAACGACCGCCCCAGAGCCGGCCGAGCACCAAGCATCTCGAACAGACCCTGGGTCACGCCGACCTCGAGCACACGCTCCGGTTCGCCATCCTCGACGAGGGTGGTCTCGCCCCAGAACCGGTAGAGCCCCATGTCCGCGACGATACGGGGCATCGCGCGGATCTGGTGATAGAGGGCCCGTGAGATCCATGGTACCCAACGGGTCTCGGCGGACACGGTCAGCTGGGCGCCGATTGAGGCGAGTCGGTCCGTCTCGTGATACGGCAGTGGCTTGAGGATGACGCTGTTGACCACGGTGAAAATCGCCGCGCTGCCGCCGATGCCGAGCCCCAGCGTGAGCACCGCCACCGCCGCAAAGCCCGGGCTCTTCCGGAACGTGCGCAGGGCGAAGCGGAGGTCCTGTCCCAGCACGTCGAGCCACCGCCGCCGTCGTGCGAGCCGCTCCGTGTGGTGGTCCAGCGACTGGCAATACCGTCGCATCTCCTCGAGGTCGCCGAACTGCCGGCGCGCCTCCGCCCGCGCCCGATCCGGTGTCATCCCATCGTTGATTAGTTCCTCGGTCCGCATGTCGAGGTGAAACTGCACCTCGGTGTCCAGGTCCACATCGATCTGGTGGGTCGGGCGCCACGGAAACCGGAACAGCCGGCGGAATCGAGGCATCGGGATTTCCCCAGGATCAGGCGGGCGTCAGCACCTTGAAGACCGCTTCTGCATAGCGCGCCCACTTCACCGATTCGGTCCGCAGCTGCCGCCGGCCCTGAGGCGTCAGCCGGTAATACTTCGCCTTTCGATTGTTCTCCGACAGGCCCCACTCGGCGTCAACCCGCTTCCGGCGCTCCAGCCGATGCAGCGCTTGATACAGCGCGGCGTCTTCCACCGCGAGCGTCCCGTCGGTGCGCTGCCTGATCAGCGTGGAGACGCCATAGCCGTGGTTCGGCCCGAGCGAGAGCGTTTGCAGAATCAGCAGGTCGAGGGTGCCCTGGAGCAGGGCGAGCGGTGAGTCGGCCACGTGATGTCCTTCCCCGTAGTTGGTAAGGGGAGTCTAGGCCGATGGTGCCGGAGTGTCAAGGCGGGCGTCGGGTGGGCTGGCACGCCGCGTCAGCCGGATGCGTATCGACCGGCTACATTGCTTCCAGAAACGACGCGAAGCGGTCGTTGAAGAGCGCGCCGGGGCGTCTGGTTCGCAGGCGCGTCACGACCTCGGGACCAGGCATGCCCAGCTTGTGCAGAATCAGGCCCGCAACCAGAGCCGACCGATTGAACCCCATGCCGCAGTGCGACAGCACCCGATGCTCGCCTGCGATGAGGGCGGCGCCTAGCGTCGCGATGCCGTGGAGCTTGTTGAGGTTCGGCAGCTCCTCGTCGTAGATCGGGAAGTAGACATACAGGTGCTGATTCGGCACCGTTGGGACGCCGGCATCCAGGCCGCCTTCGAGGTCGATGACGGTGTCGATGCCACGCTCGGTCACGGCCTGCCAATCGGAGATCACCGGCGAAATGAAGAGCCGGCCGGCGTCATCCACCTGAACCGGCGTCACGTCAAACACTTCGGCGATGTCTTCTGGGTTGGTCATCTCTGTGCTCCCTGCCAGGCGACCGCACGAGTGAGGCCGTCCAGGTGTCTAGGACGGCTGGGTCACGGCACGCTCGAGTTCTCCGAGCAGAGCCCGAGCGGAGGGCGGCCGCCGGGCTGCGTCCGACGTGAAGGCGTGTTCAAAGAACGCCTGGGTGGCAGCAGGCAAGTCAGGCGCTTCCGCCGTGAGCGGCGTGAAGCGGCTCTCGAGCACGGCGCGGTGGCACTCGTCGACTGTCGCCGCGGCGAACGGGTGTGTTCCGGTCAGCATCTCGTAGGCGACGACCCCAAGCGACCACAGATCCCACGCCGGCTGGACGGCCCCGCCGCGTAGTTGTTCCGGTGACATGTATCGCCACGTGCCCAGCAGGGTGCCCGGGGCGGTCTCGGCCTCTGGGCAGCCTCGGCCGAAACGAACTTGGCAATGCCGAAGTCGAGCACCTTGGGGGTCTCGCCGGTCGGCGACTGCGCCAGAAAGATGTTCTCCGGCTTCAGGTCGCGGTGCACGAGCTGCCGTGCGTGGGCCGCGTCGACGGCGGCGCAGACGCCACGCAGGATCTCCACCGTGCGCGCGGCTGGGAGTCGTCCATTCTGCGCGACCGCGTCGCGGAGGTTCGTGCCATTCAGGAGCTCCATCACGAGGAAGGCGCGCGTGCCGGTGGCGACGCCCACGTCGTGGACGGTGACGACGTTCGGGTGCGCGAACGCAGCCGTGGCGCGCGCCTCGCGCTGGAAGCGCTGCGCCGCCTCCGCACTGCCGACCAGATCTTGGCGAATGACCTTGGCGGCGACACGCCGTTCGAGGGCCGTGTCGGTCGCTTCGTACACGGTGCCCATGCCCCCTTGTCCAAGCCGCCGCTCCAGCCGGTATCGGTCCGTCAGCAGCCGGGAAAAGCCAACAGGCGTCAAGGCGGCACTGTCCCGGGTGCAGCTCCCGACGCCCGTGTCGTAACAGGTCCCGCACTCGGGGCACTCGGCAAATGTGTTTCCGTCC
>JASLOY010000011.1:7142-11114 GCA_030745255.1 Vicinamibacterales bacterium | reverse complement strand
CTCGACGCGATGGCGACGAGGAACGAAAGGTCCTCGCCGGTATAGGGTTCTTCCGACCGCTTCGGTCCCAGTGCCAGCAGCGCCTGCGTTCTGTCGGGTGAGCTGGCAATTGGTACGAGCAGCTCGATACGTGACCGCTGGAGAAATGCGGTTTCCTCGTCGGGGAGTTGCTGGGTCAGCCACCCGGCCGAAGAGTGGGACGCGTCGAGCGGCTTGCCCAACAGGTGCAGGAGACCAATCAGCTTGCTGTCGGCCGACAGCGCCAGTGGCGCACGGTCGGGTGGTGCCGCGGCGACGTTGCGACAGCTCGTTTCGCCCGGATTGAGAATGAGCACGGCGACGAACTCGGCATGCAGCGCCGCCTCGATTCGCCCGACCGCCCGTGGTGCGACCGCATCGAAGTTGCTGGCCTGACGGACCTCCTCGACCACCTCTCCGAGCAGCCGCTGCGCGTCGTAGCGCTCACGGAAGAACGTCCGGTCCAGCGAGCCGAGCCAGCGCTGTCGCTGGGTCTGCGCCACCAGGGCCAGCCCACCGAGCAGGCCGTAGGCCCACCCGCGTGCCCGCAACACATCGATCAGCGGCTGGTCGGCGTTCCACAGCAGATCGAGAATCAGCACGCCGGCGACCATCGGCACCAGCGACAGCAGCAGCCTGCGGGCAAACGCATACTGCAGTCCTAACCGCAGGAGCTGCGGGATGCCCAGAACGCGGTGTCGCACGACGGCATACGCAAAGCTGAGCGGCAGGAGAAACAAGGCGACGACGCACGGGGCCAGGGTCCAGAAGGGGAACTGGTCGAGCTCCCGCGCGAGATAGACGGCCGCCGTGCCCAGCAGGAACATCGGTCCCACTCCGACCAGGGTGCCGAGCATGATGACGCGGGTCTTTCGGCGTGCCTCGGCATTCGTGGTTCGGACGGTGTTCCAGAGTAAAGAAGCGAAACCGAGGCCGACGCCAACGAGGATGGTCCCGTTGGCCACGATCCTGACGACCACCGGTATTCGACCGGCCAACTCCAGCAACGGCTGGAAGCTGCCGGCGAGTCCCACCCAGAGTGCGAGCGGTATCGAGACGGCGGCGGCAAGACCCAAGTACAGGTGTTTCAACCACGGCAGTCGGAGATCGATCGGAGACGAGGTCGGAAACACGGCGAAGAAATAGTAGAAGAGCGGTCCGAGCAAGCTGGTGAATGCGACTTTGTAGGCCACCGCAAATCCGCGGAGCGCCGGAGGCAGTCCTGTCTGCTCGGAGAGGATCGGCGAAGCACCGATGAGAGTTCCGAACAAGAGGGCCAGCAGCCACGCGTTGCGGTCGTCAAGACGCAGGAATAGCACACCGAGTCCTACTATCAGGAATGGGACTTGATAGGACCCGATGATCTCCGACACGAGGGTCTGCGCCGCCGGTTGTGTGGCTGGTGGAGACGTCCGGCCCAAGGTCACCTCGAGGTTCAGCGGAGCCGAATCGCCTGACCGCTCGACCGTCATGCTGACTTTGTTGCCGGGCTGGCCGCGGTTCAGCGCGTCCCAATACGGAAACTGTGTTTCGACCGAGCGGCCATCGATCGCTACGATCTGATCCCCAGCCACGAGGCCAGCCTGGCCTGCCGGGCCACCCGGTGCCACGAAGACAATGCGGGCGGAGTCGGTCTCGAAGGAGTACCGAGTCGAGATGCCGATCTGAGTCTGTGGCACCCAACGAACGGCAATCATCCAGACTGCGCTGTAGAGGGTGGTTACGGCTGCGAACGCCACGGCAAGTGCCAGGAGCACTGGGCGTGGGAGGGAGACACGCGTGGCCATCGGGCGCATCTTCGCACAGATGGCGCCTTCCAGGACTTCGATCGATCGGCTACCGATGAGTCGCCGCAGGCGTGGTCTGAGAAGGCCGGCTGGTCAGCTCGCGGTAGGCCTCACACAGCGTGGCGAAGGTCGCCGCCAGGCGGGTGCGCTCCATCGAGCTGGAGGTGGGGTGGCGGTCGGGGTGAAATCGCTTGGCGAGGGCACGAAAGGCTCCACGCAACTGACCGTCGGAAAAGCCCGGGCCCAGATCGACCGCGCCCAGACGCCGGAGCTGGCGTAGCGCGTGTTGCTGTGTGGCTGTGAGTCGACGCGGTGGTGTGGCGTGTGTGCTGGTCGTCACGCGGCCGCCAGAGGAGATCGGGGTCTTCGTTGCTGGTGTCCAGGACGTCCGACGGGGAGTCGGGTGTCGACCGGGCAGGTCCACCTGCGACGGCATGCCCCAGAACGCCGGTGTGGCCACACGCGCCTGACTCGGCATCCGACCAGACGGCGCATCGGTCACCTGCGTGAGCTTCTCGGTGAGAATGTGACCAAACTCCTGATAGGCGCTCACTCCCTTCCAATCGGCCCACGCAGTCCGCGCATGAAAGGGGACGAGCTGCTACTGGACGGCGACGAGGAGGCTGCGCGTGCGGATGTAGAGCGCGCCTTCCGACAGGGCCGGTGTCGCCATCAGCGTCTCGCCCATCGGGTTCTCGGCCACGACCTCGAAATCCGGTCCGGCCCTTACCACGTAGACGCTGCCGTCTTCACTGCTGAAGTACACCTTGCCATCGGCTGCGACCGGAGACGCACTGAACCCGGAGCCACCGCGACTGATCCGCTCCTGATACAGCCGGCGCCCCGTCCGTGGCTCGTAAACGCTCAGGACGCCGTTGTCCCGGCAGTTATAGAGGAGCCCGTCGTAGACGACCGGCGTCTGCATGTAGGCGCCGTCGCGGCCCTGACTCCAGACGACGTGATCGTTCGAGCGCGCTCCCGCGGTCGGGGTGATGTCGCCTGACGCGCCTTCGCGGATGGCGTAGATCGGCGCCGCAAGACCGTGCGCGTTTGTGATGAAGATGAGGCCGTCGTCGATGACCGGCGTCGGGGTCGGGATATCGCCGCCTCCGGTCATGCGCCAAAGCTCGCGGCCGGTCGCGAGGTCGTACCCACCGATGTGGCGGAAGCCGTTGACGACGATCTGCGCGCGGCCATTCACGACGTGCGCGGTCGGTGTGCTCCAGGTCGGGACCTCGTCTCGTTGCGCGCGCCAGATCTCCTCACCGGTCGCCACGTCGAACGCCGCCAGAAACGAGCCATTCAGGACGTCGGCCTGGATCACGACGATGTCGTCATGAATGATGGGGGAGGCGGCGAAGCCCCACAGCGCGGTCGGCGCACTGAAAAACCCAGATTCCAGGAGGCCCAGGTCGATGGACCAGATTTCCCGCCCGGTTGCCAGGTCGTAGGCATACAGGCCTTCCGAGCCAAACATCGCGACGAGATGAGTGCCGTCTGTCGCGAGTGTGGAGTTGGCGTGAGTCGACTTCGGGTGGCGTGGAATCATGGGCACGCCTTGATGGGCGACAGCGGTCCAGCGCTCGGCGCCGGTCAACTTGTCGAGACAGTGCACCTGCCACTGTTGCGCCGTCTCGTCGACTACCGGCGTGATGTCGCCATAAAGGCCAACCTTGAGCTCATCGTCCTGTCCGCTGTCGCTGGTCGTGACGCAAAAAAGCGCACCCCAGACGACCGGGCTCGAATGCCCGAGTCCGGGGATGGGCGTGCTCCAGAGGATGTTCTCGCCAGTCTCGGCGTTCCAGCGGGTCGGGGCGCCGAACCCATCCGCCACGCCGCGTGCGTGTACACCCCGGAACTGGGGCCAATCGACTCCTGGCCGCGGTTCTTGAGCCACCGAGTGAGCACCCAGCAGACAGAGACACAGTGCGGTCCACGCTGACAGCCGCAGTTGCCCGACCATCATTGATGTCATGGAGGTCATGTCCTCATCGCTCCTTGTCTACGGTTGGGATGGTTCGGCGCCCAGCACGCGCAGAATGGGGTAGACCGAGCCGGCGTCGACCTGGCCTTCTTCGGTGCGAACACCGTCTACTGGCGGATCCTGCTTACGTCGAGCCCGAGTGGACCCAAGCAGCGGATGCAGCGAAACGGTCTCTTCCGGAAC
>JASLOY010000011.1:0-7132 GCA_030745255.1 Vicinamibacterales bacterium | reverse complement strand
CGTCGTCGGAGCGCGGCTCGAGCAGGGTGAAGACGAGGCGGCCGAGTGGTTGCGAAACCTGGACGACCAGCGTGCCGGCAGGAACCGCACGCTCCACCGGCTCCCAGGCGCCCTCGACGGTCCGCTCCCGGTGGCCTTCCAACGCCCGCTCAGCCAGCGACGAGCCGGCGATGACGAACTGCTCGGCGCTGATGGTTGTATCGGTGTCGAGCGGGGCTCCATCGACACCGTGCGCGGCCAGCAGATCGACCACCGGCGTCAGGTCCGCCGGGACGTAGTATGCCTCGGGCGCTAGCTCGTCGCCGTCCTCGGCGGCGGCGAACCTGCCGTACTCATACATCATGGTCGGCGTCACGGTGTCGAGACGACGCCGCATTGGCGCGCGCGTGTAGGGGTTCTCCACCTCGTCGGTTTCTCCCAGCAGAATCTCGACCGGTTCGACCGAGCGCTCTCGTGTGGCGCGGGTCGCGAGGCGGGAGCCGACGACCGACTCGGTGTCGCCCTGTTCCACCAGCGCGGCAAT
This sequence comes from Vicinamibacterales bacterium, assembly GCA_030745255.1. GTDB lineage: Bacteria > Acidobacteriota > Vicinamibacteria > Vicinamibacterales > UBA8438 > NP936. The sequence goes on along the minus strand of JASLOY010000011.1, from coordinate 6,609 downwards.
GACGTCGGCGCGCTCGCTGGCGAACGCGAGCACCTCCTCGACGAAGCGGAGCGTGGCGGCGACCCGTTCATCGAACGGGGCGTAGGCGTAGGCCTCGCTGAGGATGCCGACCCGGTTCCGCAACCCGACGTAGCTGTTGTTGAACCGTGGGCGGTGGTCGAACGTGTTCCACGTCGGCGCGGCTCCTGCACCGCGGAGCGTGTTGCCGTAGAAGTACATGTCCCACCCGTAGGTCGCCTTGATCGCCTCGGTCACGGCCGGCAGCCACTCGTCGCGGAGCAGCGTGTCGATCGCTGCTGGGGTGTTGGGGTGCAACGGCGGCGCATAGGTCAGATGATAGGCGTGGGCGGTGCCGTTGGTCGTGTGCAGGTCGACGACCACGTGCGGGTCGTACTCCTGATAGGCGCGTGCCAAGGCGCGCGCCTCGGGCGACTCCAGTTTTGTGTGGTCGCGGTTCAGGTCGAGACCCTGCGCGTTGGTCCGCACGCCCATTCCCTGGAATGGGCCGAACTGGAACGGTCGGTTGTCGGGCCCGATCAGTTCGTTGCCGTCGGCGTTGTAGATCGGCGCGATGAGCAGCGTCAGCGACGAGAGCCAGTCGTCGTGCTCCCCCGTTACCAGGTCGCGGAGCAACATCAGCAGCGCTTCCTTGCCGCACACCTCGCCGCCGTGGATGTTGGCCTGCAGCCACACCCGGGTGCGGTCACCCGACGTGACCGACTCCGGACGTGCGTCGATCGTGTCACCAACAACCGCGAGCGGCAGCGGGCGTCCCTCGACGGTCGACCCAAAGGTGGTGACGTGCACCCGGTCGGACAGCGCGGCGGCGCGCTCGAGGAACTGCACGACCTCGCCATACCCGGTCGACTGCTCGTAACGCGTGCGTTCCGCGCGGGTCGTCAGCAGCGGTTGCTCGCCCACGGGTCCGCCCGGTCCACACCCAAACAGCACGAAGACCCACAGACCAGCCAATGCGGTGAGCCGGCACGAGCGAGCTGTCATACACATGTCTCGAGCTGGCCAGCCACGTGGTCGATCTCCGCCTCGGTGGTCGTGCGTCCGAGGCTGAAGCGGATGGTGCCGAAGCCGATGTCTGATGGAACGCCCATGGCGGCCAGCACCGGCGACATCGTGCGGTCACCGGTGTGACAGGCCGAACCGGTGGAGGCGGCGACGCCGTCCAGCCGGGCGAGGATCTCGTCACCGAATCGTCCGCGGAACGCGACGCTCAGCGTGTTGGGCAGTCGCCTGGTCATGTGCCCGTTCAGCACGACGCGGTCACCAAACGTGTCACGCAACGCGGTCCAGAACTGTTCCCGCAGCGTCAGCAGCCGGTCGCCGCACGGGGCCGATTCGGCCAGTCGGCAGGCTGCGCCCAGCCCGGCCGCCAGCAGCGCACTCTCGGTGCCGGCACGCTGGCCGCGCTCGTGGCCGCCGCCGTGAATGAGCGGCGTCAAGGTGACGCCGCGACGAACATACAGCGCGCCGATTCCTTTTGGTGCATACAGTTTGTGTCCCGCGAGGCTGAGGAGATCGACCCCGAGATCGTCGACGCGAGTCGCAATCTTGGCGACCGATTGTGCCGCGTCGGTATGACACAGCACGCCGTGCTCGCGCGCGATCCTGGCGATCGCTGCGATCGGCTGGATGGTGCCCACCTCGTTGTTGGCGTGCATGACGCTGATGAGCACGGTCTCGGGCGTTATCGCACGGCGGATGTCCTCCGGGTCGACGAGCCCGTGGCGGTCGACCGGCACCGTGGTGACACGCGCCCCGAATCGCTCGACAAAGCGGCATGGTTCGATTACGGCCGGGTGTTCCACTGCTGTGGTGATGAGGTGTGGCGCTGGGGGCGCGTCGCCGAGCACCACCCCTTTGATGACATGATTGTTGGCCTCGCTGCCGCCACTCGTGAACAGCACCTCGTCGGTGGCGCACCCCAGCAGTGAGGCGACCTCGCTGCGCGCCGCTTCGACCGCGTCTCGGGCGGGCTGGCCGGCCCAGTGTGCGCTCGAGGGGTTACCGAAATGTTGGTCCAGGTACGGCCGCATCGCCGCGCCCACTTCGGGCGCGATCGGCGTGCTGGCGTTGTAATCGAGGTAGATGCGCACCAATGCGTGTCTCAGGCGGAACTTCCAGAATGGAGTGGTCGTCTAGTCAGGCGATCGGACGTTCGGCTCAAGCCACGGGTCTTTGCGGTGCCGCGCTGGGTGTCGGTCCCATTCTACCGGGGAGCGGCGGTAAGATGAGAGAGCCTGCCCGCCCGGGATGCTGCATGATGACATTTTCCAGTCGGCGCCGTTCACGACGCCTCTTGGCACGCTCCTGCGCGTGGGTGGCGTTGCTGGCGGTCGCCCCTCCCTCCACACACGCCCAGTCCACCGCGGAGCCCGCCGTGTCGATCCAGGCTCGTCCGATACAGGACAGCACCGAGATCGACCTGTTCATGGAGCGGGTGCTCGACAATCGAGGCGCCTCATGGCGACGGCTCGGCGACTTCATCCTGCGCGAAACCGAGACCTTCACGTTCGAGGCGCCGCTCGGGATTCCGCTGTCCGGATTCCGGCGGGAATACGAGTGGTATGTCCGGGACGACGTGGTGGTGCGTAGCCCGGTACGGTTCGACGGGGTCGAGCTCGACGAGCCGACGCGTCGGGAGTACGAGGAAGACTGGCTGCGACAGGAGCGGCGACGACTGGGGCGTCGCGACACCAGGCGCCGGACCGTGAGCCGACGGGACACGGAGGACAACGTCGCGATCGCGATCGAACGGTCGTGGGGTGGAACGATAAGCGGGCCGCTGCGAGATCGGATTTCCGCCGACGCGGACCTGATCGGCGACGACAACGCGGCGATCACGCTCAACACCGGCGCCATCCTCGACGATCTGGGCGGAGTCGACCGAGTGGGTTTCGGGTCCGCCGTGGCCCGGACGCGTGACCTGTTCGTCATGCTCGAAACAGATCGGCTGACGGCGACCGAGGTCGGGCGCGCGCTCCGGCGTCCGCTCGCGAACCTAGTCGAGCGGATTGAGCTGGCCACCACGGATGAGCTGGCGCAGCTTGTCGAGCTGGCCGAGCTCGGAGCGCAGTTCGAGCTCGACGCGCGCGATGTGGCGCCCTACTTCGATCGGGCGGCCCGATACGTCGAAGCGCTGGGGCGGGACGACATGGCCAGCACACTCGACGAGCTCCGGAGCCGGCTCGTCGCCGGCACCGGCACGGAGGGCGAGACGGGCGATCCCGACGACGGCGTCCTGCTGGATGCGGCCCGACTGGAGCCCCGGTTCATTTCCGAGTCCTACTTCATGGAGTTCTCGTTCGAGCCGGGCAACTACTACTTCGTGGGCCGCGAGACGCTGGCCGGTCGCGAGGTCGTGAAGATCGAGTACTACCCGACGGACCTCTTCGACGATGGACCGGACACGGGGGATTCGGACCGGAACGCGCGGATAGAGCGGGGCTTCAACAAGACCACGCTTGTCACACTCTGGATCGACCCCGAGGTGCATCAGGTCGCGAAATACACATTCAACAACATCGGACTCGACTTCCTCCCTGGGCGATGGCTGGTGCGGGTCGGGGATCTCGAGACGTCGATGGAGATGGGGCAGCCGATTGGCGACGTCTGGCTCCCCCTCCGGATGACGGCCTCGGGGCACGTCACGACGGCCCTCGGCGACTTCGACGTCGCGTTCACGCGCGAGTTCTCCGACTACCGCGAGGCCATGACCGGCGGCCGACTCGTCGACGTCGGAGTCCCGCGGTGACCGGGCGCCCCGCGGCGGGTGCCGTTGCGCTGATTCTGCTGTTCGCGTCCTCGTCAGCCGCCCAGTCGGTCGCTTCGGCTTCGTTCGAGGTGGTGACCCAGCTACGCATCCACGGGAACTATTCGATCCCCGACGCAGACGTGGTCCGGCTCGCCGGGGTGGCGGTGGGTGATCGGATCGGGCCAGAGACACTCGACGCGATTGTCTCGCGGCTGCAGGCCAGTAACCGGTTCGAGGACGTGGAGGTGCGCAAGCGATACACGTCGCTGAGCCGAAGCGACGAGGTGGCGCTGATTCTGGTGGTGCGCGAGCGCACGTCGCCCGACGCCGGCAATCCCGTTACCCGCGTGTTGATCACCGCGGCGCGGCAAACGCTCTTCATGCCGATTGTCGACTACACCGAAGGCAACGGGTGGACCTACGGCGCTCGCTTCAGCCTGGTCGAGCTGCTGGGTGAGGGCGGCATCGTGTCGGTGCCGCTGACGCTCGGCGGCACGCGTCAGGCGGCGCTCGAGCTCGAGAAGCGGATAGACGACGGCGCGGTCCACGCGGTCCGTGGCGGGGCGTCCGCGTGGCGCTCCGAGCACAATCATTATCTCGTCGACGAACGACGCACCGAGCTTTGGGTAGGGGCAGACCGAGCCCTCGTTGACGGGCTGCAGGTGACGGCGGAGGCCGGCTGGAGCGACGTCCGGTTCGGTCAGGTCGATGACCGCCTCGCGACCTATCAGCTGGCGCTCGAGCTGGATACGCGCCGGAGCGCCGGGTTTCCCCGAAACGCCGTCTATGCCCGGGCAGGCTGGCAGTGGCTCGATCCGGCGAGCGGAACACGCACCATTGCTCAACCCCAGCTCGATGCGCGCGGGTTCATCGGCCTGTTCGGACAGTCGGTGCTGGCGCTCCGCGCGCTGTATCAGGGTGCGAGCGCGGCGGTGCCGGTCTATGCCCTGCCGCTGCTCGGCGGCGGCGACTCGGTGCGCGGACATCGGGTCGGCGCTCGGGCCGGCGACCGGCTGGCCATGGCGTCGGCAGAGCTACGGTTACCGTTGAGCTCGCCGATGAGCTTCGGCAATGCGGGTGTGCGGCTGTTCTTCGACACCGGCGCCGTCTGGGACGTGGGCGAGCGCCTGCGCAAGACCCGGTTCAGCCAGGGTCTGGGGGCCGGGGTATTTCTGAGCGCGGCGTTCCTCAGTCTGCAGCTCGACGTGGGCCACGACCTCCGCGGCAGCGCCCGCGTCCATTTTGGCACGAACGTGAGTTTCTAGCAGTCCGAGGTGAAAGTCGCGCGTCGCACCGAGACACTGGCGTGGCAATGCAGCGGACGGCCAGAACAAGGCACGACGAGGGAAAATACCGGCAGTAGTTGACCGAGAAGTAACGCCGTCAGACGGATTGCAGCGCCTGTCGAATGCAGCGGGTCTTTCACCACGGGCTGCTAGCCGGCTGTTGGAGGACGACAGCCGGCAGGCTTCTATGTTCAGCCTTCGGGCGCGTAGCGCCTGGTTCGCCTGGAGTCCGTAGCCCGTAGCCTCAGAGCGGCCCGGGGGAGCTGGGGTCGCGGTTGCAGTACGAGCGTGTCGTCGTCGGCGCCGCCAGGCCGAAAGCGGAAGGGTATAATCCGCCAACACGTATGCCCGCTTATGCCACCGTGCTCTTCGACCTGGACGGAACGCTGATTGATTCGATCTCGCTGATCATGTCGTCGTTTCGGCACACGATGCGCACCCACCTCGGACGGGTTCCGCCGGATGCGGAATGGCGGGCCGGGTTCGGTATACCGTTGCGGCCCCAGCTGGCCCGCTTTGCGGGCGAACCGAGCCAGGTTGCCGACATGGCCGCCACCTACCGGGCCCACAACCGCGAGCACCACGATCGGCTCGTGAAGCCCTATCCCGGTGTCCAGGAGATGGTCAGTGGATTGACCGAACGGGGGGTGAAGCTGGGCATCGTGACCAGCAAGAACCGGGCGGGGACACAGCATGGGTTGCGGCATTGCGAGCTCGATCGGTTCTTCGAGGTGGTGGTGACGTCGGACGACGTGACGGAGCACAAGCCACGGCCCGCCCCGGTGCTGGAGGCCGTGAGGCGACTCGACGCGTCTGCCGACGTGACTGTCTTCATCGGCGACTCGCCCTACGACTGCCAGGCGGGGAAGGCGGCAGGGGTGTCGACGGCGTCGGCCCTCTGGGGACCGTTCAGCCGGGAGACGCTCGAGCCGCACGCCCCAAACCACTGGCTCGAGTATCCCGAGCAGGTTCTCGAACTCGAGTGTGTGCTGCCGGGCGAAGCGGGTGGAGGATGACGGCGTGAGCGATACCGAGCCGACGGAGATTCCAGAGGGCTACCAGCTCTTCGAGTTCATCGATCCGTTCGAGGAACTGGTCGGGCCGTTGTGCTTCAAGGTAGACGAGGACGGTCGGTTGCGGTTCGCCTTCGAGGCCAAGCCCTCGCACGCCAATACATCGGGGCAGATCCACGGCGGGATGCTCGTGACGTTCGCCGATTTCGCACTCTGCCTGGCGGCCATTCACGGTTTGCCGGATGAGCGCTGTGTCACCGTGTCGTTGAACTGCGAGTTCACGGCAGCCGGTGAGGTGGGAGATTTTGTCGAGTCGACTGCGGAGGTGGTACGGCGCGCACGCTCGCTGACGTTTGTGCGGGGGCAGATCACGGCGGGCAACCGAATCTTGCTGAACTACAGCGCCATTGTAAAGCGGTTGCCCAGGGCGGGCGGGACGCCGCGCACCGAGTTGCCGAGACGGAACGCCGAGACGACGGATCGTCCATGATACTTGCGGATATAATCACACTCAATCTTGTGAGAACGATGCTCTTGAAGG
>JASLOY010000119.1 GCA_030745255.1 Vicinamibacterales bacterium | reverse complement strand
AGCGCACGCTGGTCGAGGTGCCGGTTCGGGTGCGCAATGTGGCGTCCGGTGTGTCCGTCACGGTGACACCCGCGTCTGTCACCGTCACCGTGCACGGGCCCCCAGACCAGATGCGTGGGCTCGACAACAATGCGGTCGGCGCCTTTGTCGATCTTGCCGGTTTGGGGGTCGGCACCTACAATCAGTCGGTGACGGTCGAGGCACACCGCGCGTTTGAAGTCACCCAGGTCGAGCCGCAAACGGTGCAGGTCGGGCTTCGGTGATCCTCTCCTCCACGAGCTTGTTCGGGACCGATGGTGTTCGGGGCACGCCCGGCGAGTTTCCGCTCGACGAGCGCACCCTTGCACGGCTTGGCGCGTCGATCGCCAGAACCTGCAGACGTTCGGATGACTCCCTGACGGTGCTCATCGGTCGCGACACGCGCGAATCCGGCGAGTGGATCACCGGCCAGTTGGCGCGCGGATTGGCGACCGAGGCGGCGAGCATCACCAACGGCGGCCTCCTGTCGACACCGGCAATCGCCTTTCTCACCCGTGACGGCGGGTTCGATGCCGGCATCGTCGTCTCCGCCTCGCACAATCCCTTTCAGGACAACGGGGTCAAGGTCATCACCGGCAGCGGCGAGAAAGCGGACGATGGTCTCGAGACGCGGATCGCGGCACTGGTCGCCGACCAGACCTGGGCGGTGCCGGCTTCGCCGGTTCCGTCGCCCGAGACCGTCGCGTGCGGCGAGCCCTACATCGCGCACACCAGTCGGCTGTTTGACGGCGTGGAAGTACCCGCGGACCTGGGCATTGCCGTCGACTGCGCACACGGCGCCACCAGCCAGATCGCGCCGGCAGTGTTACGTCGGCTGGGGATGGATCCGATCGTGCTGCACGATGCGCCGGATGGTCGGAACATCAATCTCGACTGCGGCTCCACACACCCCGAGCGGCTGGCGCGGGCGGTGGTCGAGCGAGGATGCCGGCTGGGTGCTGCCTTCGATGGTGATGGCGACAGGGTGGTATTTGTCGACCATCGCGGCGCGGTGGTCAACGGCGATGCGGTGTTGTTGATCGGGGCCCGCTGGCTGGCGGCGGAGAGACGGCTGCCTCGACGTGCGGTGGTGGCGACCGTGATGAGCAATATCGGGCTCGAGCACGCCCTGCGCGCCGATGGCATCGCCGTCCATCGGTGTCCGGTGGGGGACCGGCTGGTGTGGGCAGAGATGACTCGGCGCGGCCTCGCGCTCGGCGGCGAGCAGTCTGGACACATCATCTTCGCCGACCACCTGGCGACCGGAGACGGGCTGGCCACTGCCCTGATGGTCGTGCGGGCGGTCATCGAGACCGGACGGGACCTGGCCGACCTGGCCGCCGACCTGGTGCCGTTGCCCCAGGTGCTGCTGAACGTGCCGGTGCGACGGCGGACCGCGCTGGCGGAGCTCCCGGAGGTGTCACAGCTCATCGAGAGGACCGAGCGTGAGCTCGAGGGGGAGGGCCGAGTGCTCGTTCGTTACTCGGGAACAGAGCCGCTGCTTAGGATCATGATAGAAGGACCTGATCGGGCGGCGATCGAGGGTCTCGCCGAGACGATTGAGCAACGCGTGCGGGCGGAACTTGGCGAGGACGAAACCTCCCGAAGTCAGAAGTCAGAAGTCAGAAAGTAGAAGTGAGGAGAAGCCGGAGGGCTTCGCCAGCGTTCTGTCAGCGAATCATCGGTGGAATAGGGTAGAGACGACATCATGCGGTTGGGGGTCAACATCGACCACGTGGCGACCATCCGACAAGCGCGACGCGCGCGCGAGCCGGAGCCGGTGACGGCGGCGGCGCTGGCAGAGTTGGCCGGCGCTGACGGGATCACCGTGCATCTGCGCGGTGACCGGCGGCACATCCAGGACCGCGACCTGCGGCTCCTCCGTGACCTGGTGTCGACCCGACTCAACGTGGAGATGGCGGCGACCGACGAGATGGTCGCGATTGCCACCGACGTGAAACCGGACCAGGTCACACTGGTTCCGGAGCATCCCGACGAGGTGACCACGACGGGAGGGCTCGACATCGGGCAGCACCAGGCGGTAATCGCCGGTGTCGTGGGGCGGCTCCAGACAGCGGGCATCGGAGCCAGCCTGTTCATCGACGCGGCGCCCGATCAGATCGCTTTGGCACGTGCGACTGGCGCAACCGCGGTCGAAATCAACACCGGCCCCTACGCCGATGCCAGGCTCGAGGGACGAACGGTGGAGCTTGCGCGGGTCCAGCAGGCGGCTCGACAGGCCCATGAGGACGGGCTCGAGGTGCTGGGCGGCCACGGTTTGACCTATACAAACGTCACGCCGGTCGCCGTCATTCCGGAGATCGTCGAGCTCAACATCGGTCACAGCATCATCTCGCGCGCGGTGCTGGTCGGTCTCGAGCGCGCAGTTCGGGAGATGATCGCTCTACTTGGCTGATACGCTCTGTCCCCTCCGCTGGACGCTGTTCCGGGGGCGTTGCTATGATCGGCGCGAAGGGACTCGACACGCTTGATGAATCGTACCGAGACGCTCCCGTTCGTCGCCTCGCTGATGATCGCCGCCGGTCTGATGGGCTGGATTGTGTGGAGCCAGCGGCCGGCGGAGCCGGTTGTGGCGACCGCGTCGCCGGCGTCCCCGCTCCCCCCTGCCCCGGTCCCGCCGGCGCCCGAGCCGCCGCCGCTCGATGAGACGCGGGCGGCTCAGTTGCGTGAGGCCGCCGAGGGTGCGCCGGACGACGTCCAGGCGCGCGTCGATCTCGGTAACCTCTATTTCAATTCGCAGCGCTTCGAGGATGCGATTCCGTGGTTCGAGGCGGCACTCACGCTCGACCCGCAGGCGGTCGACGTCAGCACCGATCTCGCCGTGGCCTACTTCTACCTCGACGACACCGAACGCGCGCTGGCCCAGCTCGCCCGATCCCTCGAGGTCGATCCGGCGCATGCCCAGACCATCTTGAGCCTCGGCATCGTGCGCGCCTTCGGTAATCAAGACCTCGACGGCGCGTTCGAGGCCTGGGAAGAAGTTCTGCGCGTTGCTCCTGGTAGCCCTGAGGCGTCGGCCGCCGCCGACGCGATGGATCGCCTTCGCGCTGCGCACTAGACATCTCCTATGGGCGAGATCGTCACGTTTGGATCAACTTTTTCGTCGGCGCCGGAGATGTCTAGCCCCCGCGTGGCGGGGCTGTGAATCAAGTTCCTGCTAGCGAGGCTGCGTGTTTCACTCGTCGGTTTGAGGCGCAGCTTCGCTAGCAGCCAGGACGCGGCTACCCTGCCGCTATCTCATGGTATTTGGCTGGCTCATCCGGATTCTGGTCGTGATGCTGCTGGTGCGGCTGGTCTGGAAGTTTTTCAGCGGTCTCGTGCAAGGAGCGACCAGCCGCCCGCAGGTGCCACCCGCAAAGGGGGTCACGTTGGTGCGAGACCCCGTATGCGGCACCTACATCGACCAGACGCGTGCCCTTACCACGCGTCGACGAGGCGAGGTGCACCATTTCTGCTCGGAAGACTGTCGCGCGGCGTTTCAGCAGGGCAAGCGGGCACCGAACGCCTGATTCGGGACGGTAGATGCAGACTGAAGAGCGGCTCAGGGCCGACATCGTCGAGATCGGGCGGCGGTTGCACGAACGCGGCTTTGTCGCGTCGAACGACGGGAACATCAGTGTTCGACTCGACGGCGACCGGCTGCTGACGACGCCGACCGGTGTGTCGAAGGGCTTCATGACGCCGGACATGATGGTCACGACCGACCTCACCGGGGGCAAGCTGACCGGCGAGCGCGAGCCGTCGTCCGAGATCCTGATGCACATGGCGGTCTACGAGAACAGGCCGGAGATCAAGGCCGTCGTGCACGCGCACCCGCCGACCGCGACCGGGTTTGCCGTCGCTGGAATTCCGCTCGACCGCGCGGTGCTGGCCGAGGTGGTCACCACGCTCGGCAGCATTCCGATCGCCGATTACGGCACTCCTTCCACCAGCGAGCTGGCCGACGCCGTGCGGCAGTATATCCGCGCGCACGACGGGTTGTTGCTCGCCAATCATGGCGCCCTGACGGTGGCGCAGGAGCTGTTCGCGGCCTACTACAAGATGGAAACGGTGGAGCACTTCGCGCGGATCAGCCTCGTGGCCAGACAGCTGGGCCGCGAGCGGCTCCTGTCGCGAGAAGAGGTGAACCGGCTGCAGGACCTTCGGGATCGCTACGGCATAGCGGCACCGGCGCCGATCTGTCCGGCGGACCCACAGACCAGCGTCGACCTCAATTGTCAATCGCTCGAGGCGCCGGCTCAGCCTGGCGAGCAAGTGGTCGACACGCAGACCGCTGATTCCCATCGTGCCGGAACGCGGGCCGGCCGTGATGAACCCCAGGGTGGTAACGGTCGTCAGCCAGTGGACCTTGGTTCCGGGTTGCTAGGTTCGGATGAGGAAATTCGATTAACATACCGCGAGCTGACGGCGCTGATCGCAGATGCCGTGAAGCAGTTGCGGTAGCTGGAGGCATGGAATGGGCGAGGCGCTGGGAATGGTGGAGACCAAGGGACTCGTCGCGATGATCGAAGCATCGGACGCCATGGTCAAGGCCGCCAAGGTGACTCTGGTCGGTTGGGAGAAGATTGGCGCGGGCTTCGTGACCACCATCGTGCGGGGAGACGTGGCGGCCGTGAAGGCGGCCACCGACGCCGGCGCCGCTGCCGCGCGTCGTGTCGGCGAGCTCGTGGCGGTGCACGTGATCCCGCGACCCCACGCCAACCTCGAAGACACCCTGCCGATCGGCAAGAGCACGGGTAAGTAGCGTGCCCGATAGGTCGCCGTCGCACCATGCGAGGGCGCCGTCTTCGTGCGACGCGTTCCTGTCTAGACGTCATGATCCTCGCCAAGGTGGTAGGCACCGTCGTCGCGACCCGCAAGGACGACCGTCTGGTGGGGAGCAAGCTGTTGCTCGTGCAGCCGGTGTCGCCCGATGGCGAAGCGCGTGGCGCCTCGCTGGTGGCGGTCGACACGGTTGACGCCGGCGCCGCCGAAACGGTGCTGGTGGTCAGCGGCAGCTCGGCGCGAATGGCCGCCGGGCTGACCGACCGTCCGATCGACGCGGCGATTGTCGGTATCGTCGACGCGGTCGAGACCGACTGACTTCGCATGCTGATAGGCGCACGGTCGATCGGGATTCGGAATCCAGGATCCAGCATCCGGGATTCGAGATCCGAACCGGCATCAACGGCGCCCGAGAGGATCGCGGAGCCCACCACCTTCGGCCGTCTGCCTTCTGACTTCTGGGGCATTCGCTCATGCAGCTCGCACGGGTGATCGGCAACGTCGTCTCGACCGCAAAGGACCCCGGCCTGGCCGGGTGCACGCTACTCGTGCTGCAGCCGCTGTCGGCGTCGCGCGAGAAGGTGGGAGCGCCGCTGGTGGCGGTCGATTCAGTCGGGGCCGGCGCTGGCGAAGACGTGTTCTTCGTCCGTGGCCGGGAGGCGGCCTTCCCGTTTCACCCACGCGTGGTTCCGACCGACGCGAGCGTCACCGGCATCTGCGACCACTGGAGCAGCGAGGCTGTCGCGTCCACGCCGGCACGCCGCGCCTCACGTCGTTCCTCCAAAGGGTAGCCTGGAAATGCGGCTCGCCCGGGTCATCGGCTCTGTCGTGGCGACGCGGAAGGACCGCACGCTCGAGGGGGCGAAGCTGCTGTTGACACAGCCCGTGGACCGTGACGGGCGACCGGTGGGTGCGACCCAGCTGGCGGTCGACGCCGTTGGCGCCGGCGTCGGCGAACTGGTGCTGCTCGTCCTCGAGGGGCGGGCCGCCGGCGCGGCGCTCGGACGTCGCGCGGCCCCGGTGGATGCCGCGCTCGTCGGCATCGTCGACTCCAACGGGTTGGCCGACTGACCCTCCATGGCTCCGTCCAAGTGGTCCCGGTCATAAATACGGTCACGCACCGAGGGCCCGCTGAGTGGGGTCGCGCTCGCTCCGCAAGGCGCCAGGAGGGAGCAGACCGGCGGTATTCGACCTCGCTGACCCGAAGCCCAACGCGGCCCTTGGTGGGATGCATCGGCGGCCGAATGCGACCGTATTTATGACCGGGGCCACTAAGCCGTCCGTACTCGTCACACGGCGGATGCCGTCTGCCGTGCTCGCCCGGCTCGAAGCCGTCTGCGACATCGACCTTCACGACCACTCCGACGCGCTGTCAGACGACGCGCTGTGCGCGCGTGTGAGTGGGAAGCAGGGCCTCATCTGCATGTTCAACGACCGGATCGAAGAGTCGGCGATCGCCGCCGGGGACCAGCTGAAGGTGATCGCGACCGTCGCGGTCGGTTTCGACAACATCGATGTCGCGGCCGCCGCGTCCCGGGGGATCGTGGTGACAAACACACCTGACATCCTGACGGACGCAACGGCCGAATTCACGTGGGCGTTGATTCTGGCGGTGACGCGCCGCATCGGCGAGGGCGAGCGGGTGGTTCGGAACGGCGCCTGGAAAGGTTGGACCTTCGATTTCCTGCTGGGCGCCGAGCTACGGGGCAAGCAGCTCGGGATCGTCGGGGCCGGCCGGATCGGTCGCACCGTGGCCGCCATCGCGCCGGCGTTCGGCATGCGTGCGGTTTTCGCTGCGCGGACCGGCAGCGGCGCCACGGATGCCGCAACCGACCATGCAGTGGTGTCGCTCGACGAACTTCTGCTGACATCCGACGTCGTGTCGTTGCACGTGCCGTTGACCCAGGACACGAGACACCTGATCAACCGGCGGACGTTGGCGCGCATGAAGCGATCGGCGTTCTTGATCAACACGTCCCGTGGGGGAGTGGTGGACGATGGCGCCCTGGCCTGGGCCCTTGACGCGCGTCTGATTGCGGGGGCCGGTCTCGATGTGTACGAGGGGGAGCCGCGTGTGCACCCTGAGCTGGTGGGCCGGGAGAACGTCTGTCTGACGCCGCACCTGGGAAGCGCCACCCGTGAGACGCGTACGGCGATGGCCGAGCTCGCCGTGCGTAACGTGGTCGAGGTCGTGAGTGGACGGTCGGCGGTGACGCCGATCACGCGGTGAGGAGCGCTCCATTGAAGTCAGAAGTCAGGAGACAGAAGTCAGAAGAAGGCAGGAGGGCTTCGCCAACATCTGGTTGGCCGCTCGCCAGAATCCAGTGATGAGCACAGTGAAGACGCCGGGTGGTCGTTCGCGAAAAACGGGCCGCGCGCCGGTCGCGACACGTCGTCGGCACGTCGCCCGGGTGATGCCACGGCTGCGGGCCGCGATGGGCAGCATGGCGGAGCCGGCGGTCGAGAAGATCGCCGAGGAGGAGCAATCCGACCCGTTCAAGGTGCTGATCTCCACAATGCTGTCGGCTCAGACGCGGGACCCGGTCACGCTAGACGCCTCGACCCGGCTCTTTGCCCGAGCCGAGACGCCGGGCGAGATGGTTGGGCTGCGGGAGGGCACCATCGAGAAGCTGATATATCCGGTCAGCTTCTACCGGAACAAGGCGCGGCACCTCAAGAGGACCTGCCGGCTGCTGCTCGATCGGCACGGCGGACAGGTGCCGACGACGATGGCGGAGCTGCTCGAGCTGCCGGGGGTCGGCCGCAAGACCGCCAATCTGGTGCTGATCGTGTCGCTCCGGAGCCAGGAGAACATCTGTGTCGACACCCACGTGCATCGGATCTCGAACCGCCTGGGGTGGGTCGAGACACGGACGCCGGCGGAAACCGAGGAGGCGCTCTACCAGGTGGCGGCGCGCCGCTGGTGGCCACTCCTCAACCTGTATCTGGTGACCTGGGGACAAAACGTCTGTAAGCCGGTCTACCCGGTCTGTGGCCGGTGCGCCATCTCCACCTTGTGTCCGCGGATCGGCGTGGTCAGGGTTGGGAAGTGACCGGGGCGTCGTGGAGGCCACGGATAGAATGGGCATGGGGGCTTCCCCATGCAGGTCACCTGGGATGCTGACCGTCAACGAAATCTTCTATTCGATACAGGGCGAATCCGACCAGAGCGGGCGGCCGTGCGTCTTCGTGCGGCTGACCGGTTGCGACCTGCGCTGTGTCTGGTGTGATACCCCGTATGCCTTTCGCGATGGACGCGCGCTCGAGGTGGCGGACGTCGTCGCCGAGGTCGGGCAGTACCGGTGCGACCTGGTCGAGATTACCGGGGGCGAACCGCTCTTGCAGGAGGACGTCTACCCTTTGATGGACCGGCTGGTTGCCGCCGGCGCCACCGTGCTGCTGGAGACCGGCGGGCAGCTGGACGTGGGCCGCGTGCCCACGGCTGTCATCAAAGTCATGGACATCAAGTGTCCCGGGAGCGGTGAGTGTGGCCGGAACGTCTGGGAGAACCTCGAGAGGCTGACCAACCGCGACCAGGTCAAGTTTGTCATTGCCGATCGTGCCGACTACGAATTCGCACGGGACGTGGTGCGGCAGCACACGCTCGCGACGCGGTGCGGGGCGGTGCTGTTCTCGCCGGTTCACGACGCGCTGCCGCCAGCGCAGCTCGGCGAGTGGGTGCTCGGTGACCATCTGCCGGTGCGTGTGCAGATCCAGCTGCACAAGTATCTGTGGGGTGCGGAGACTCGGGGGGTGTAGGCGCGAATGCTCGAGAAGGCAGAAGGCAGAAGGCAGAAGGCAGCAGGTGGGCTTCGCCAGATCGTTGGGAAAGCGATGCCCGAGAGGAATGAGGCTTCGGCCCGGAGGGCGGTCGTGTTGCTGAGCGGCGGGCTCGACTCGTACACGGCCGCGGCGTTCGCACGAGCCGAGGGGTTCGCCCTGTTCGCTCTGACGGTTCACTATGGGCAGCGTCATGCGTGTGAGCTCGACGCGGCGCGTCGGGTGGCCCGCGCCCTGGGCGTGGCACGTCATCTCGAGTGCGAGGTGGACCTGGCGGCGCTCGGCGGATCGGCGTTGACCGGTGACGGCGAGGTGCCGACGGACCGGTTGCCGGACCGTGCCGAGATTCCGCCGACTTACGTCCCGGCGCG
Organism: Vicinamibacterales bacterium; assembly: GCA_030745255.1. Taxonomy (GTDB): domain Bacteria; phylum Acidobacteriota; class Vicinamibacteria; order Vicinamibacterales; family UBA8438; genus NP936. The sequence continues at coordinate 76 of JASLOY010000119.1, read as the reverse complement.
CAACACCGTGCTGCTGGCGATGGCGCTCGGTTGGGCCGAGGTCCTCGGCGCCACCGACCTGTTCATCGGTGTCAAC
>JASLOY010000118.1 GCA_030745255.1 Vicinamibacterales bacterium | reverse complement strand
TCAACGCCGGTGGCATCTCTGCCGACCAGGTGGCGGCCCGACACTTGAGCGAGGAGACCCTGCTGCCGTCGCTCGAGCTGTCGCTCCAGGGAGAGGGTTACTTCTCGAACTCGCTGCCCCGCAACGCCATTTCCTGGTCGGCAGCCGATCGCCCGATGACGCGCGAGATCGAGCCGCGGGCGATCTTCGATCGGATGTTCAGTTCGGCCTCTGGCGGCGCTACCAATCGTTCGGTGATGGACGCGGTGCTCGCCGACGCCAGGGCCCTGCGCGCCTATGTGAGCACTGCCGACCACTACCGGCTCGACGAGTACTTCGAGTCGATTCGCGCACTGGAACGGCGCATCGAGTTTGCCGAGCGGCGGTCGACCGAGATCCGCGGCGACGGCGGGCTGAGTGACACGCTGACGACACCAATCCCGGGGATACCCGCGGACCACGAGTCATATGTGCGGCTCATGATGGACCTGATGGTCGCCGCGTTCCAGTCCGACGCCACCCGGGTCTGCACCTTCATGCTCGACCACGGACAGTCGAATCGCTACTTCAACTTCATCGACGGCGTGCAGGGGACCTGGCACGCGTTGTCGCACTACAAGAACGCGTCCGGGCAGACCGAGGACGATGACGGCGTGACCTCCTGGGAGTCGGTCGAGGAGAAGCGGGCGATGTATGCCGAGGTCATTCGCTGGAACCATCGTCAGGTGGCCTACTTGCTCGAGCGGATGAAGGCGATCGCGGAGCCGAATGGCGGGACGTTGCTCGACAACAGCATGCTCGTCTACGGCGCCAGTCTCGGCGACGGCAACGAGCACGACGCCAGCGACCTTCCCACCCTCGTCGCCGGCCGCGGCGGTGGGACCATCAAGACCGGGCGGTTCCTCGAGCACGTGGAGCCGACCGATCTCGCAAGCCTCCACCTGTCGTTGCTTCAGCGCATGGGTGTCTCGATCGACTCGTTCGGCACGGCCGACGGCCCCCTCCAAGCGCTCGACGGCTGAGGCTCAACCCGAGCACTCTACGCTCGCGCATACTCGAGCTGGGGATTGAGCGCCCTGTCGGACTCCCGTACTAGCAGCCCGTTCTCTAGCTTTGAAAACGCGGGGCCACGGCATCGCGTTGCCGCTGCGGCCGGATCGCGCGCCGCTTGATCATCTCGTTGAGCGTCGTCGGTTTGATCTGCAGCATCTCGGCGGCCCGCCGCTGCACCCCACCCGCCGCGACGAGCGTTCGCTCAATCAGCTGGGTCTCGAAGCCGGCGGTGACCTCCTTGAGCGAGACACCCTCCGAGAACGAGATCCCCTTCGGAAACGAGATCCGTTCCTTCGGCATCACGAACTGCGGAATCTGAAACGGCTGTGACATGCGAATGGCATCCGGCATCAGCGGCACATCGATCCGAGTACCGGTTGCCAGAACGACCGCCCGCTCGATGGCATTCTCCAGCTCGCGCACGTTGCCCGGCCAGTTGTACTGTTCCAGCAGGTCCAGTGCCTCGGGTGTCAGGTCCAGTTGCAGCTTGTCGTTCTCAAATCCATATTTCCCAAGAAAGTGCTGGGCCAGCAGCCGGATGTCCTCGCGCCGCTCGCGCAGCGTGGGCAGCGCCACTTTGATGACGTGCAGCCGGTAATACAGGTCCTGCCGGAAGCGGCCGTCCGCTACCATCCTTTCCAGGTCGACGTTGGTGGCCGCAATGATGCGCACGTCGACGTTGATTGTGTCGACACCACCCAGCCGCATGAACTTCCGCTCCTGGATCACCCGTAGCAGCTTCGCCTGCGTCTCGACCGGCACGTTCCCGATCTCGTCGAAAAAGATGGTGCCCTCGTTGGCCCGCTCGAACAATCCCTGTTTGGGTGCGACGGCCCCAGTGAAGGCGCCCCTCACGTGACCAAACAGGTTCGACTCGAGCAGGTCCGGGGGCAGGCTGCCGGAGTTCACGGTCACGAACGGGCGGTCGGCACGGGTCGAATTGGCGTGCAGCGCACGGGCCGCCAATTCCTTCCCGGTCCCGCTCTCCCCTTCGACCAGGATGGTGGTGCGGCTTGGCGCCGCCTGGGCGATCAGCTCGAAGACCTGCCGCATGCGCCGACTGCGACCGATCATCTCGCTGAACTCGTAGGTCTGTGCGCGCAAACTCTCACGCAGGGTACGGTTCACGGTCATCAGCCGCCGCTGCTCGGCGGCGTTGCGGACCACAACCAGTGCCTCTTCGTTGTTGAATGGCTTGGCCAGGTAGTCGAACGCACCGCGCTTCATCGCGGCGATCGCGTTTTCGACGGAGGCAAACGCGGTGATCAAGATGACCGGCAGATCCTCGTCGTGCTTCCGCAGCTCGTCCAGGGTCTCGATGCTGCCGAGACCGGGCATCATGACGTCGACGATCGCCACATCGAACGGCTGCGAGCGCGCCAGCGCCAGGCCTTCTTCACCCGACGCCGCCAACGACACCTGACAGCCCTCACGCTCGAGGAGCACTTGCAGGATCTCCCGCATGACCTCCTCGTCGTCAATAATCAACACGGACGCGTTGCGTAGCATAGGCCTTCCCCAAGTCCTGATTCCGAACCTGCTTGCCTCCCCGCACACCCAGCCGCCAGGAACAGGTTCACATCGAATGCCACCAGCCCGGTGGCCGCCGATGCGTGACAGACAGGCGTTGTGCTCCGTCCCAGTGAGGTTCCGAGCGCACTTTGCTCTACATGATACTAATCATATAGCCGTTGCATAGCATGAAATCAACTAGTGCATCGATTCACAAACAGCTACTCAGGGAGCACTCGTCGCCAAGCAGGGCTCACTCAAGGTGTGAGATGTCGCACCCTCGCCCCGGTTTGGACGCCGTCATCGCCCGACATCGTGGTGTCACCCGTTGCGTTGAATGTGCGTAGCGAGCGAGCGCGACGTTGATTGGCCCATGTGAATGGGGTCGGGGTGACCCACTGACGTGGTCCAGGTCGGTCGTGGGAGGGAACTGAGGCGGGGCGGGTCCTTACTCGTCTCGTGCTGCGGCGGCCTCCTCGGCGCGCGCGCCACCCAGCACGTTGATCATCGAGTAGTTGCGTTCGTGACAGGCATACTCCCAGATCTGCCCCGACGTAACACCGCGCGACGCGTGATCGGTCGTCATCGGTGCCGCCGCGGTCCAGGGTTGGGTGAAGACCTGTGGGTCCTCGAGGGTGAAGGTGTAGTCGATCGTCTCTGGTCCGACACGTGTAAAGCGCTCGACGAGACGGAGGCTAGGGCGGGACTTGCGCCAAGGCGCGCTCCAGTAGGTGTCCGGCCTGTCGGCAAAGTTGATCGTTTCCACGACCAGCGTGTCGCCTTCCCAGTGTCCGCGCGCCTCCCCGGTCCACTGGGCGATGCCGGTCAACGGCCGGCCGTCGAGGGGGATGACCCGGAGCTCGTGGTACATCTCGTGAAGCATTACCACTTCACCGGGTGTCTGCAGCACCTGGAGATTCATGTTGTAGGGCTGTAGCGGCACCATGTTCGGCAGGCCGTCGGTCAGGCAGCGCTCACCGGTGTCCATGTCGGTCCAGGTGTCGAACGGCCCGACGCCGTACCGCGCCCGCTCGCGGTCGCTCGCCTCCTTCGCCCCCGGCTTCCACGGAATCACGCCCTCCGGGGGGTCGACGATCAGCGATGTCCGCCGGCTCTTGGTGATCACGCTGCCTGCGTCCATCCAGACCTGGTTGTAGCCGCCGACACTGCCGGGCGCCGACTTCCCGTCGTTCGCCGCACGGTTCTCGATGGTCCGCCGTTCCGCGGCCGCCGCTTCCTCTGCGGTGAGCTCCGCTTTGTCTGACTGTCGCCCCGGCCGCTCCAGGGGTGTGAGGGTGGCCGAGGTCCACACGCCTTGCAGGTCGGGCTCGCCCCACGGCGTGCGTGGCGCCGTCCAATCGCCGACGGCGCTGGTCTGGCCCAGCGCAGAGGCGGGCACCAGAGCGAGCAACGCCATCACCGGACGAATCGAGGCAAGCAACCTGTCGCTCATCGAGTCTCTCCTTCGCATTCGGGCCGATGCAGGAAGGATACGACAATTTCGGCGCACAGGGAATCGTGACAGGTGGCACGACGGACGGACTGTCCACCGCGTGGCGCTGACGCGGTGACAGCCGGGCTTCGTCCGGTGTGTCGGGTTGCTCAGCCGGTCTGCTCGAATGGCGCGTCGCACCGGTAGCAGCCGGACCGGTCGCGCCTGACCTGCGAGAAGCGCTCGTCGAAATGCATCGTCGTCTCGGCCGCGCCCAGAAAGAGGCAGCCGTCCGGGCGGAGGAGGCGGGCGATCTTCCCGAGAATGTCGCGCTTGCTCTGGAGGTCGAAGTAGATCATGACGTTGCGCATCATGACGATGTCCATCGACGGCAGCGCGGGCCAGACTTTGTTGAGATTGAGCTCTTCGAAGCGCACTGCCTTGCGAATGTAGTCCTTGAGCACCCATTCCAGACCGTCCGGGTCGAAGTGCTTCTCGAGGTACATGTGCGGAAGCCCGCGGTTGACCTCGAACTGCGCAAACCGGCCCTGTCTGGCCCGGTCGAGGGCCTCGGTCGAGATGTCGGTCGCCAGATGCGACACGTCCCAGGTCGCCAGCTCCGGGAAATGCTCGGCCAGCAGCATCACCACCGAGTAGGGCTCCTGCCCGGTGGAGGCGGCGGCATACCAGATGTTCAGCCGTTTCTCGTACCGACGAGCCGCGATCAGCTCGGGAAACACGTAGGTCCGCAGGGCCTCGAACGGCTCGTGGTCCCGGAAGAAGCTGGTTTCGTTCGTGGTGAGGGCGTCAACAACCTTGCCGTTCCATGGCGAAAAGGAGTTGGCCTGCAGCTCGGCCACCAGCTCGCTCAGGTTCTTGAAGCTGCTTTGCCGCAGGAGCGGCGAAAGACGCGCCTCGGCCAGATACTCCTTGCCGGGTTCGAGCACGATCCCGGCCCGGTCGTGGATGAACGTGCGCACGAAGTTGAAGTCGCTGTCCGAGATGCCCATGCCCTGATTCCGCGTCGCAGGGGGAGTCGACGCCAAAAGTCACGAGGTGTGTGGTGCTGCCTGACTCGTGACCTCTCTCCGATATGCTCCTGTGTGTTCTGTTGGCGCCCTACTCAGTGATGCGTGCTGCGCGGCCGGGCGTGGGGCTGCGTATGTAATCGGCCGCCGGGCCACGGACTTGAAGGCCAGCGTAGACCGGGCGAGGTGAGACGTCGAGCAGGCGATACGGGGTGTCCGAGCGGCGCGGGGCCGGTGCACGTAGTGTCGCACCGCCCCTAGGGTGTACATTTGGGCGCACTCGCCGTGCTTACTCTCGACGGGCAGGCGACGTGTTGACAGGAGCTTGCGATGATCGTGTCACTTCGTCTCTTCCTGGTGGGGGCTGCGCTTGCGCTCGTCCTGCAGCCGGCCCCACCGGGTTTCGTCATGTGGAGCGCGTCGGAGCTGGAACAGCGGGATGCCGCGTTGTCTGCGCGGGTGGGCGCGGACCACTCCGCTCGTGAGACCCTCGCCGAGTATGGCAACCCGAGCGGGGCCCATCGCTTCCGGTTCATTCATCGTGACGCGGACGGCGCTCCCGAACAGCATGAACAGATCGAGGACGTCGTGTTCATACAGAGTGGCGCAGGGACCCTGCAGGTGGGCGGAGACTTGGTCGACCGCACGGGAAACGACGGCGAATACACAGGCACCGGCATCGCGGGTGGAGTGCGATATCGGGTGGGTCCTGGCGATGTCATCCACATCCCGGCCGACACCCCTCATCGCTACTTGCTGGGGGAGGGAGGTCACATCACCTATGTGCTCGTTCGGCTTCCAGCGCTCGTGGGCGAGCCCGTCATTCCTACCGACGCGCCGGACCTCGACTTCGACCCACCGGGATTCGCCATGTGGAGCGATGCCGAGCTCGCGCGTCGCGATGCGGCCCTTGCCACGCGGGTCGGACCAGACCACTCCTCACGCGAGACACTCGCCGATTTTGGCAGTCCGACGCGGTCGCACCGCTTCCGCTTCATTCACCGGGACGCGGACGGGCGCCCCGAGATTCACGACGACATCATCGACGTGGTGTTCATCAAGAGCGGTGAGGGGGAGTTGCTGGTGGGCGGCGAGATGCTCAACCGCACCGGGAGCCTGGGTACCGGCATCGCTGGCGGGACGCGGCATCGGGTGGCCGCCGGCGACATGCTGCACATTCCCGCCAGGACCCCGCACGGCTACCTGGTGCCCGACGGGGGGCACATTACCTACGTGCTCGTCCGGTTCCCGGCCTTTGTCGGGGAGGCCCGTTAGCGGGATTCGACCTCGGCAACCCGGGCGCCGGTCAGGATGTTCAGCAGGCCGTAGTTCCCCTCGTGGCACGCGTACTCGTACATCGGCTCGTCCGACCGACGCATCGGGACCGCGACGGTGAAGGGCCGGGTGAAGATGACCGGGTCGTCGACCGTGTACTGGTAGCGCAGCGTATTCTCGTCCTGCCGGCTGAACCGCTCGGTCAGCGTGACGGTCAAGCCGGTGCCCAAGGCGACCGTGGCCGACGGGTCGAAGCCGCCGATCCTGTCGGTCAGGTTGGTCGTCTCGACCACCAGCGTATCGCCGTCCCAGTACCCGCGCGAGCTCCCGGCCCATTGGCGGATGTGCTCGGGCAGATGCGGCCGGCCGTCGAGCGGAATGACGCGCAGATCGTGCACCATCTCGTTGAGAATCACGACGGTGTCGGCGGTCTGGAACAGCTGCATGTTGTTGTTGTAGCCACTGGGCATCATCGGCGGCCCGCTGTTGAACCCGACCAGACACCGCTCGGCGAGGCCACGGTCTTCAGGGCGATCGGCTCCTGTCCCCGCGCTACGGACCCGGACCGGCAGCGGGATCGGGAGGTCTTCGGCAAGAGACCCGACCTGCCGAAGCGCCTCACCTTCCGATGTTAACGGTGGAAGCCGACCGTCCGGTGGGTCGATGATGAGGGACGTGCGTCGATCGCCGACGATGGTGGTGCCATAGTCGAGCCAGAAATCGTTGTAGCCGCCAACCGCACGGCCTCCTCCACCGGCCGGCAACGGCTCGGTCCGCACCTCGCTCGGCTCCAGCAAGCGGGCGCGACGCCCGGCGATTTGTGCCTCCTGGGCCGCCGCTTCCTCTTCGGTTAGAAACTCCTTGTCGCCCAGATCGGCTGGGCGTTGGAGCGGTGTCATGGTACGGAAGTCCCAGACGCCCTGCAGATCGGGTCTGCCATCGGTCGTGCGGGGCAGCGTCTGACCCGCGACAGGTCCGGCCACGCAGGGCATGAAGACAAGCACCGTCAGTACCAATACGACAGGATGTGCTCTCATCTGAAGTCTCCCCTACCGATGTCCTCGCTCGATTCGGCACCGCCGCATGCGACCCGTGGATCCGACCAGACACAATCGGGCCCGCCGGCTCCACACCGACCCCCCTATCGCAGGCTGACGTCGGTGGCGGTCGGAAACGCGTCCGGCACTGGCTGGGTGACGTCGCCCGTTGCGGCCCACTCCGCGCCCCGCTGAATCAGCGTGATGAAGCCTTCGCAGTCGATGGCGGGCCATGGCCCCGAACCCACCTCGGCGCCCCCATCGACGTGGCCCATCGCAGTGCCGAACACCCGACCTTGCCCGTAGCCAATCGTGTAGACCATCGGTTCGTGTTCACCAGTGCCATGCGTCTCCACGCCCCAATGTGCCTCGCGCGCGGGGTCTGAATACGCCGTCGCCAGGATGGTCATGTTCTTTGCCGGCCCGCGCTGGTTGCTATACAGCTCGTCGGTGCCGTGGAGCCAGACCGGCGGCAGCCCGCGCATGATCGGGTGGTCCGGCTCGCGGGTGACCACCGAAAACGCGTGGGCGTCCACGCATTCCCCCGCGTGGCCCGGACGGTGATCGAGCACCATCTGGCCGTCCCGATACTTGACGTAGGGGCCGGCCGCCTCGTCGCGCCCACCCCAGCCGCCGATCCCCATCATCTCGTTGAACGCCACCCAGTTCGTGAACGTGTGGTTGACGGCGTGGGCGTAGACCATCCCGCCGCCGTTCTCCATATAGCGCTCGAACGACTCTTGGACACGTCGCGGCCAATCGTCGCCGTTGTACTCGATGACAACCACATCGTATGAGGCAAAGTCAGGGGCAAAGCCGCTCATGTCGGCTCCGCGCGGCGGACTCTTCACCACATCCACCTCGAAGAGCCCGGTGGCCTCGAGCACGGTCTCGTAGTGCGCGCTGAGCACCTGCCATCCGTGGTTGTTCTGGCCCGTCAGCACCATCGCCTTGAGTGCGCCGGCGTGCTCACCTTGAGCCGACGATACGACGGGCGCCAGAAGGCACATTGGCAGTGCGTAAAGGAGCGCTCGAAGTCTCATGGTCGCTGCCTCCCTGAACGGTGTGCTCGATATTGGCCACCGTGGCTACCGTGGCTACCGTGGCTACCGTGGCGACGGCAACGGGACACGGGCGATGCGGGTGCCGCCGGCGACCTGGCCTACCCAGAGCTCGTCGCCGACCTCGATCGCCACCGTGCCCAGAATCAGGTGGTCGTTGGTCGGGTAGGTGAAGATCTCCCGGGCGGTGAGCGTGTCGGTGTCGACCCTGGCCACGTGCGAGGTGATCCCCTCGCATGTACGCCGTCCGATGCATTCGCCGACCCGGTTCCGCGTCGGCGCGTTGTGACCCGCCGCCAGCAGCGTCCCGTCCGGGGCCCAATGCACGTTGTCGATGTTGAAGCCGACCTCGACGGCATCTTTCCGAACCGGGGTCTGTCCACGCGACAGCCGGATGACCGATTGGCTGGCGTAGCCGGCCACCAGGAACCACCGGCCGTCGGCTGAGACCTCCAATCCGTTGGGACCGATGTCCTCGCTGCCGGGCACGCGTACCCACTCGTCGCCGCTGTGCCATTCCCAGATGTCGCTGGTGCGAGGACTTGTCGCCGCGAATCCGCCGTCGGGCAGCGCGACCACCGCGTTCAGGCCAAGGCCCTCAGGTGCCACGGCGCAGCCAGTCCAGGTCAGAACCGGCTCGGCCCCACGCGCGTCGATCTCGAATACC
>JASLOY010000117.1 GCA_030745255.1 Vicinamibacterales bacterium | reverse complement strand
TTGCCGGTCGAGAGGAGGGCCACGCGCGGTCGGGCGTAGACTTCGATCTTGGCAATTCCGAGCGCGGCAATCGAGCCCACCCGGCTCGGTGTCAGCAGATCACCCGGTCGCAGTAGCTCGGTCCCGTCGGTGATGTCGGCACCTCGGCGCCCGACGTGCTGACCCGGGTGCACCTGGGTGAAAATAGCGACCTCGTCGCCGCCACGGCGGTCGGTCTCCTCGACCATCACGACGGCGTCGGCGCCAGCCGGCATCGGGGCGCCGGTGGCAATCTGCGTGCACTGGCCCGGCTCGAGCGTCTTCGACGGGAGACCGCCGGTGTGCACCGTCTCGACGCACTCGAGGCATCGCGGGTTCGTCCGGCTGGCACCGAACGTGGTGTCGGCGACCACGGCATAGCCGTCCATCGCCGCCCGGTTGAAGGGTGGGACGTCCCGATCGGCTACCACGGCGGTGGCGAGCACGCGGCCCACGCTCTCGTCGAGGTCGATCCGTTCGGTGCGATCGAGCGGCACCGCCGCCGCCGTGGCCAGCGTCAAGGCCTCTTCGAGCGGGATTGTCTTGGTGATGGGCCGCATCTTCGTGCCGGTCATCGTGTTGTGCCTGTCCCGATCTACCGCGTCACTTCCCGCACCAGATGTCCGAGCTCCGGGAGCACCAGCTTGGTCATTCCCAGGCGGACAGCGTTCTGCGAGCCGGGGAGCGAGATCAGGATCGTGCCGCGCGCCGTACCGGCGCACGCCCGTGACAGCATGGCGGCCGGGCCGATTTCCTCGAAGCTCAGTGCCCGGAACAGCTCGCCGAACCCGTCAAGCCGCTTCTCGACCAGCTCGCTGACCACCTCATAGGTGCCGTCGCGCCGGCTGATGCCGGTCCCGCCGGTCGTGATGACCGCCTGTACCTCCTCGGCATCGAGCTGCCGCTCGATGGCGGCGCGCAGCGTGACCGCGTCGTCGGGCACGATCGCGTGTCCGACTACCTGGTGGCCGTCTCCGGTGAGCACGTCACGGAGCAGCCGTCCTCCGGTGTCGTTCTCCTCGGTCCGGCTGTCACTGACCGTCAGGACGTAGCAGCGTACATGTGTTGGCGATGCGGCGCGATGTTCCTGGTGGCTCATCTGGAAGATGATAACTGGTTTGCCGGATGGTGTTTGGTCTACCATCCGGGACGTGCGACCTTCACTGCGCGTTGGCGCCCTCGGGTGTGTCGTGGCAACGGCGATTCTCACGGCCACGGCGGCCCCGCAGCTCGATGGCCCGGCCGCGCGCTGGGTGGCGTCGACGCTCGAGGGGATGACGCTCGACCAGAAGATCGGTCAGCTCATCATGCCGTCGTTCCGGTCGACCTATCTCAGTAGCGACAGCACGACCTACGACGAGCTCGTGTCGCTGGTCCACGAGCAGCATGTGGGCGGGTTTCTGCTGTTCGCAGGCCGCGAGCCGGCGCCTGACGTGCTGCTCGGTTCCGGTTACGCCCGGGGCGTGCCTGGGCAGCCGCTGGCCGCCGCGTCGATTACGAACCGGCTGCAGGCGATTGCCGCCCTGCCGCTGCTCAACGCTGCCGATTTCGAGACCGGTGTCGGGTTCCGTATCGGCGGCGCCATGACGTTTCCGCGGGCGATGGCGTTCGGGGCGGCGGGCGACGAGGGGTTGGCGTTCGAGGCGGGGCGCATTACCGCGGTCGAGGCGCGTGCGCTCGGCATCCATGTGAACTTCGCACCGGTGGCCGACGTCAACAACAACCCGCGCAACCCGGTCATCAACACCCGGTCATTCGGCGAAGATCCGGTCGTGGTGGCGCGGTTGGCGGCCGCCTATGTCCGGGGGCTGACCGAGGGTGGCATGGTCGCCACGGTGAAGCATTTCCCGGGACACGGCGACACCGACGTCGATTCGCACTTGGGCCTGCCGCTCATCGCGCACCCGCGCGAGCGGCTCGACCGGGTCGAGCTGCCGCCATTTCGCGCTGGCATTGGCGCTGGTGCCGGGGCGGTGATGACGTCCCATATCGTGCTGCCGGGTCTGGAGCCGGACCCGGCACTGCCAGCCACGCTGAGCCGACGGATCGTAAGCGGCCTCTTGCGTGAGGAGCTGGGATTCGATGGGCTCGTGTACACCGACTCGATGCGGATGCGCGCCGTGACCGAATTGCTGTCGGCCGGTGAGGCCGGGGTTGGCGCGATCGACGCCGGACACGATGTGGTCATTCACTCATCTGACGACTCGGCAGTGTTCGACGCACTGAAGGCAGCTGTCGAGCGGGGTGAGATTGGCGAGGCGCGCGTCGACGCGTCGGTCCGCCGGCTGCTCGAAGCCAAGGCGGGGCTCGGATTGCATCGCACCCGCGCGGTGAGCCTCGATACGTTGCCCCTCATCGTTGGCACACGCCTACACGAGGCGGTGGCGGCCGAGGTGAGCCGGCGTGGCATGACGCTGATCAAGGACGAGCGGGACGCTGTGCCGTTACGGGCGCCGCGACAAGCGGCAATTCTGTACCTGTCGGTGCTCGACTATCCGTCGGGTTGGGGGAACGGTGCGCCGAGCCGCACCTTCCTGTCTGAGCTGGAGCAGCGTTGGCCCAACGTGACCGCGGTCGAGGTATCGGACCGCACGTCACCCGACGAGCTCGAGCTCGTGCGCGCGAGCATCGATCGGTACGATGCCGTCGTCGCCTCGGTGTTCGTGCGCACGGCGTCGTTCAGTGGGCGCATGGATCTGGCCGAGGGACTGATTGCGTTGTTGCGCAGCGTCGCCCGACGTAGCGAGGCGCGCCGACAGCCGTTCGTCACGGTCTTCTTCGGGAATCCCTACGCCGCGACATTCTTACCCGAGTTGCCTGCGGTGCTGCTGACCTACGATTTCTACGACCTGGCCGAGGCCAGCGCAGTCAGGGCGATCGCCGGTGAGGCTCCTATTGGAGGCCGGTTGCCGATTGCGCTGGGCGAGCAGTTTCCGGTGGGACACGGGCTGGTCCGCAGCAGACAGGCGCGTTGAATCGGGACATGAAGTTGAATCGGGACATGAACAGGACGAGGGAGGAAGGAAGCGGATGGCGGCAAAGCTGACGATTTTTCACAATCCGAATTGAAGCACCTCCACGTTTGCCTTGGCGGTCGCCAGGGAGAGGGGCCTGAGCCACGACACGGTGCTGTATCTGAAGCAACACCCGGACCGGGCGGCGCTGCGGGACCTGGTGTCGAAACTCGAGGATCCGGTCGAGGACCTCGTGCGCAAGGACTCGAGGTTCAAGAAGCTTGGCCTGGCTCCCCAGGACTATGTCGGCAATGCCGCGGCGGTGGTCGACGTGCTGGAAGCCCACCCGGCGCTCTTGCAGCGGCCCGTGCTGGTCAGGGGACGCAGGGCAATCATCGGCCGTCCCCGTGAGCGCGTCGGCGAGTTTCTGTCCTGACCCGGGCGTCGATGCCGTCGGGCGCGTGGGCTGTTAGGGCACCACGGTGACGGTGACGTCTTCGGACGTACCGAGGGCGCCGTCACTAGCGAGACAGCGCAGCACATAGGTGCCCGGCTCGTCGAACACCACCTCGGTCGCCCACCCGCCGTCGGGCGGAGCTTCCGGGGTCATCCAGCCTGGCGACCAGGGGGAGTTGGCACCGGCGCGCGTGTCTTCCCAGACCTTGGCCTGCGGCGGGTCGAAGCCGACTTGGCCGTCGCCCCGGTAGACATACCACGAGACACGCAGTCCGGTGGAGCTCCCTACGGTGACCTGCACGGGAGGCCGCCAGGGGTTGGTTCGCCGCGTGCGCCGCGGCTTCGGCACCCCGTCGTCACTAGCCACGGCGACCAGCGCCAGCCGTTCGCCCACGCGCACCCGTCGATTGCGGGCGCCCTCGATCCGGAGCGTGGGCGCCTTGTTGGCTCGAATGATCGGGTCACTCCGGCCCGCGCCGAGCGCCCCCTGCTCGGAGGCTTGCACCAGGTCATCGACGAAATAGTCACGACGGAGCGTCGCATAGGCCCGCTCGGTCACGCCGGCGGTCGTCAATGTCCAGACCATCTCGTCGTCGTCGTCGAAGCCCTCCGGTACCGGCACCCGGAAGACGAACCGGTTCCGGCGTGGCTGGAAGTGGGTCGGCTGTCCCAGGTCTGGTCCGCCGGGCTCGATGCTGTTGTCGGGTCCGGGGAGGACGTCGATCTCCTCCTCCCAGTTGCGGTTCATATATCCGAACATGAAGTATCGGCTGCCATCCTCGTCCTGCTCCCAGCCCTCGTAGGCCGGCGACACGTTCTGTCCGTGCAGGTAGTTCGGACGGGTCTGCGCGCTTGCCGCGACGCCCAGAGCCGGCACCAGCAGCGCCAAGGTCAAGGCGCGGGTCCTGATGTTCATCGAATGTCCACTCGCCACGGCGTTCGACCTTCCTCTTCCCCTGACAGGGCCGCGCACCATTGGTGGGCGGGCGCCCGTCGTCTTGCTGCTACCGGGCTGGCGGCGACGCAGGCTCGGTGCCGCCGTCGGTCGCATCCGCGGCGTCGTCTTCGTCTTCACTGTCGTCATCGTCGTCGGCATCGCTGGGGCGCCGCTGGTATTCCTCCGGCAACGCGATCTCGTCGTAGGGGCAGAGCGGACAGCCCAGCGTGTGGTCGTTCGGGCCCAGTTCGAGCCGCTCGCGACGCTCGGCCATCTCGGCGATGAACTGCTCGTCGGAGAGCTCCACGCCCAGCCCGAGATCGATGAACATGTTGGTCACCGACCGGTTGCCCGACCCCTGCCAGTTGCGTGGGTCCGGGATGTTCCGGTTGCCCGGCGAGTTGTTCATGTAGCCGGTGATGTGGAGGATGGTTCCCTTCGGCAGGAGCGGCGCGTAGTCTTCCTCGTACTCGTAGGTGCGCACCCAGTTGTGGTCGTAGCCGACACAGGTCAGCGTCTCGATGTTCATGCCCCAGATCGCCTCGAGACACATCCGCTCACCAGGTGCGTGCAGATGCGGCTCAAATGAGGTGATCTTCTGGTTCTGCTGCAGCACCGTGTAGGCGTGCAGCTCCTGGTCGGTTTCCATCGGTCGGAGGTCGATGTCGAGCGCGTTGCCCAGTCCGCGCCCGACGCGGCGGTACTCCGGCTCGTAGTCGGCGGGGTGGAACTTCCAGCCGATCTCGAGATGCCCCGTGGTGTCGCGACCGTTCGAGTGCAGATGAAGCGAGTTGGAGACGACGCTCGAATTGGCCGCCAGCAGGCGTCCCGCCTTCTGGTCGAAGATGTCCGCGTTGCGACCGACCTCGTGCACCGGCCAACCGGTGGTGGTGCCCCGCTCCCGCTGGGCGTCCTGCTCGACATCGTCGCCCACGACCTGGGTGCTCCAGATCATGTGGTGATAGATGAACCGGCCGCCCACCGTGTCGCGGCTCTGGTTGGCGAGGTCGACGTCGTTGATCTCCTTGAACTCCAAGGCGGCCACATACCGGTCTTCGGTAATCCCGACCGGAGTCGTCTCGATCTCGCCCCACCAGTCCGGCGCCGTCCCCTTCATGGTGATGTCGGGTAGCACCGTGATCAGATCCGGTTCGCCGATGGTCCAGGCCGAGCTGTTCCAGTCAATCGGCTCGGGCAGGTCGGCCGGGTTTCCTTCGGGGGCGCCGTTGTCGGCCCAGGCGGCGATCTTGGCTATTTCTTCCTCGGACAGAGAGGGGTCGTTCTTGTACTGCTGGATACCAATGTCGCGCTCGAGATACCAGGGCGGCATGACGCCGGCCCGCGGGCCGACGCTGGTGCGCATCTTCATCGCTCTGGCCCAGGGCCGAGCCTGCTGATAGGTCAGCAGTGACATTGGCGCCACCGATTCGGGACGATGGCAGGTCTGACAGCTACGCTGCAAGATCGGAGCAATATCTTTCGTGTATGTCACGTCCGGGTGGTCGGCGGCGGCCGTCTGTCCGGCGTTCGCGGTCCCGGGCGTTGCCAAGCCGGCCAAGCAGACCAAGCCAGCCAACTTGATGATGACTGCGCCACAGATGTGCGGTCGTTTCGTCACGCTGAGCCTCCAGATACCAGATGATGATCCAACCTCGAATGATACCTGACATGCCACGCAGTGAACCTAGAAATTTGGATCAAGCTGCCCCTTGGGCAGCGTCTGGTCCCCCGAGCGGATGCTATACTCACCGCTTGGAGTCGGCGCAGCGTAAGCCTGCCGGCGACCCCCGCGTCACGTCTTCACCCACGCGCCCTTAGCTCAGCTGGATAGAGCGTCTGGCTACGAACCAGGAGGTCGCAGGTTCGAATCCTGCAGGGCGCGCCAATCTTTTCAACAAGTTACGGGGAGTGCTCGCGGAGAGTGCTCGGCATTGTCAACTTAGCGAAGGCGGTGCAAAATTCGGCGTGGAGCACTCTACCCGTGCATCTTCAGCTGGCACACGTCACCGCATTCCATGCGAGGAAGGCCTGCGCTCGCAGCAGCCGGTGATGAGCGGCGCGAAGCAGATGTCGACCGACTCGGAACAGATTCTGGACGACGCCGTAAACCGATGCGAAGCGCTGTAGATGGGCCGCCGACTTGAAGCGACGCATCTGGCGCTCCCGTTGCCGAGTCGGCTGATGTGAGACCTCGGCGCGATTGTGCTCATACTGCCGTGGGCTGTGCACCACAGACGGCATCGCTGTTCGGTGCGCGGCGGAGTAGCTGCCTAAGTTTGTCCGTGATGAGACGACGAGGCTCGCGACCTTGTCTCTTCAACAACTTCCGGAAGAAACGGGCGGCGGCCCGCTGATTGCGCCGCGACTGTACAAGGATGTCGACCACGTCGCCGTCCTCGTCCACCGCGCGCCACAGTTACTGCTGCCGCCCCCGAATCTCGACGAACACCGCGTCCAAATACCAGGTATCGCCCATCCGGCCCCTGCTGCGCCGCAGCCTTCGAGCGTAGTCGAGTCCGAAGGTCAGGCACCATTGCCGGATCGTTTCGTACGCAACCGTGATCCCGCGCTCCGCGAGGAGATCTTCGACGTCCCGAAAACTGAGGCCAAATCGATGGTACGCCCATACGGCGTGAGCGATGATCTCGGGTGGGAAGCGGTATCCTCGGTACGCGGACGGCTGCTGGCTCATCCGTTCAGTCTGCCACGCGGCGCTCGACCTGACAGAGCCCCTCATTCGACCTCGATGAAGATCGGATTGGAGTAGAACCAGAGGTCGGTCCACGGATTCTCGCCCGGCGCATCCATCGGCGGCTCGGTGTCGTCGGTGCTGGTTCCACGCACCCGGACATACACGCTGTGGTCGAGGGCCGGCAACCGCGTGGTGATGGTGTACTCGTCACCCCGGGCGCGCCAGGCCGCCTGCCCGAACCGCGCGATGACACGGGTCGTGGGGTTCCGGTCGATCCGGCTGTCGCTCAAGGGACCCTGTACGCGGCCCATGATCAGGTCCACGCGCGCGACCGTCGGGTCGACGCCCCCGGCGTTGAGCCCGACCGGGTCGCGGAACGTCATGGTCAGATCGACCGGGGTCCCCGCGGTCAGCCGGAGCGTGCTCCCCATCTCGGCCCGCTCGCCGCCGCCAATCACCATCACATCGAGCTCGCTGATCAGGTCGCCGGCCACGGCAAAGACCCGCCCTTGGCGCAGTCCGTCGAGCACGTCACCAAACTCAGGACGCGCGAACACGTAGGTCTTGTGAAATTCCCCTGGCCAGAAGTCGGAACCTTGACGCGCCTGGTCGGCATAGTGCGCATGCGAGTCCGACGTCGCCACCACCCAGAACCGTCGGCCCTCACCGAGCAGCGCGTCCCAGAGCCCCCCGACGATGGCAGTCATCTGGTCGAACCCGCCCATCGTGTGCGCGCCACGTCTCTGATAGCCGCCCCGTGCCCGCAGCCGTCCTCGAGCATCCACCCGACCCGGTGCACCGTCGGGGGTCAGCGTCGATGCCTGGTGTCCCGGCGCCCCTTCCATGCCTCGATACACGTCAGGCGCCAGCGTGTTGTTCTCCCGGAACTCGGTCGGACTGTCGAGGCCATACACCCCGATGGCCAGAGCCGATCGCGACGGGTGATTGGCGAACAAGAGCGGCAGCTCGTCGAGCTTCGCCATGTACTCGAGCGCCCTCCGCCTGGCGTCGGGGGTCCGCCGATGCGGATCGGGTGGAAGCTGCCAGTCCTCGTTCTGATCGAACTGGCTCTCGATGTCCCATAACACGGCCGCCTCGTCCTCGGCTTTCGGAATGATCAGCGTGTGATGATCCATCCCGGGCATGTTCAGCTCCATTCCGTAGAACTGGAGCACTTCCGGTACCAGCGTCCGCGAAAGCGTCAATTCCCGATATGCCTGTTCGAAATTCAGCTGAGAGTGATTGGGACCGCCATGGTCAGTGGTCACCATCCAGCGCAACCCGAACTGGCGAGCCATGACGGCGTTGCGCGGAGTCGAATAGATGCCCTCCTGTCCCTTCAGGACGCGGGGCGGGCCCTGACGCCGGTCATACCCGACACTCCAGTGGCTGTGGATGTGCGAATCGCCCGCCAGCCACTGCCGCGATTCGGAAACGGACGTACGGAACGCGAGCACGAGCATGAGCGCCGCGGCGAGCATGACCGACAGCCAGATCCGTGGGGTCATGGGCCTCCACGGGACGGGGGCTGCAGAAAACGGTCGTCCGCCATGCTCCGGGACATCATCGTGACCCGTATGCACTCCCGGCTGCCAGCCGGACTGCGCGGAGGCCGCCTCGAAGCGTGTTCATCATTCCGTCATGACGGTCGTGGCAGTGTACTCGTCGCGCGGCCCCTCGGACCGCTCCATCGGCATCTCGACGCTCCACGGCCGGCGACACGGTCGTGGTCACACGTCGTTCGACAGTGACGAGCTAGCGTCCCCGATACTCGTCGTCACTGACCGGTTCAAACCATTCTGCGCCTGACGCTCCTCCCATGAAGGTCAGCTGCACCACATGCTCGTCAGGGGCCGCACCGTGCCAGTGCACCACGTTGGGCGCAGTGTAGTTGGGCGGCCCGCCTGGCAGCAGCTCGATGATCGCGTCCCCGCGTGTACGTTGTCAAATAGATCCGGACCAATGAGCCTGTTTCGTAAGAGAGACTTCCTGCCGGTTTGCCGCCTTGTGCG
>JASLOY010000116.1 GCA_030745255.1 Vicinamibacterales bacterium | reverse complement strand
GTAGTCCCGCAGAAAGCCCCAGACCGGTGGGGCGGGTGTCGAGACGTCGATGTGACAGCGCCACAGCCATCGCCCGCCGGTCTCCGGCTTCTTGGCGATCAACCCGACCGGTTGGGGATCGTGCACCACGACCACATCACCGTAGCTGTCCAGCTCGGCGAGGTTCATCTCGGTGGTCGCGCGGAAGACGTCGAACATCTCCTCAGTGATGTTCTCTTCGCCCCCATGGAGCGCGTTGTGGAACGCTTTGGTGACGGCGAAGAATGCCTGGTTGCCCTTGATGACGTCCCACGTCGTATCGATCCCGAGGTCGCGCAGCAACGGGACCATGCGTGTCAGGATCTCGGCTACGCCGCCGCCGACCGACGTCGAGTTGATGTGCTGGAGCCGAAGGTGACGCACGCGGTCGGCCAGCAGCAGCAGCTCGTCGATGACCTGCGTTCCGACAATCCTGCGGTAGTCCTCGAGATGGTCGCTCATGCGGGTGTTCCGGTGTTGGTGCCGAGACGGACGATGTCGCGCCGAAGCTCGTCGAGCGTGCGGTAGTAGGGATTGAGCCCATCGATCGCGGCCGCCAGGTCAGGCCGCCCGCGGTCATTGAGCCACCGTGAGAAGTCGCTGGTGCGCCGCCCGAGACGGAGTCGCGCCTCGAAGAAGTGGAAATACAGCGACGCGTTCGAAATCGACGCTACTTGCCGAAAGAAGTCGTCGACATCGTCGGCGACGATGCCAGTCGGCAGCACGAAGCTGCGTGACCGGCAGAAGTGAAACGCCTCCTCAGGACGGCACTCGTAGCTGGGACGCCCCAGGTCGTTGAGATACTCGTCGACCGTCGCGATGATGGCGTCTCGAAGCTCTCTGATCGTGGTGAAAGCCAGCAGGTCGATGGCCGCCAGCTTTTCGGCAAGTGCCTCTTCCCGCAGCGCCTGCGACACCCAACGGGCAAAGTCGTTGAAGTGTGCCGAACGCTGAAAGTCGTGCGCCAGATACTCCTGGTGTGTGTGAAAGAAGATCGACGAGCCTGGAACTCTGGGCAACTCGTCGCGCAACTCTTGGAGACTGCGAACCTTGATGCCGGTCAGCGCCACCAGACGCAGCTCGGTGTCGAAGATGAAGGACTTCTGATTCGTCATGCACTGTTCCGGGACACTCGCTGGCGATGCGATCAGCAGGCCGTCCGGCCCTCCCCCTCCCTGCAGTATACTGGCTCCTCACGCTGAGCCTTGGAAGCGGGCGAGGAGGTCGTCGAGGTGGCAAGTGCTGGCAAGGTTGGTCGCAACGACCCCTGTCCGTGTGGCAGCGGCAAGAAATACAAGCAGTGCTGCGAGCAGAAGGCGCACGCCTTGAGCCCGATGGCCTGGATCGCAATCGTCGGTGTCGCTGTCGCGGCGCTGGCGGCGATCATCCTCAGCTTCACCACGACGACCGAGCTCACGAACATCACCTGTCCGCCCGGACAGATGTGGTCGGTGGAACACGGACACTGTCACTAGGCTGACACTCTTAGAAGTCAGACGTCAGAAGTCAGAAGTGAGGAGGCTGGATTGGAATACGTTCCACTCGGCCGGACCGGTCTGAAAGTGTCCCGGCTCTGCCTAGGCATGATGACCTATGGGTCACCGAGCTGGCGACCCTGGGTGCGGACGGAGCAAGACGCGCAACCGATCGTCGCACGGGCGCTCGAGCACGGCATCAATTTTTTCGACACTGCCGATATGTACTCGCTCGGGGTCAGCGAGGAGATCCTGGGGCGTGCCATCAAGAGCATGACACGGCGCGACCAGGTGGTGGTCGCGACCAAGGCGTACTTTCCGATTGGTGACGGTCCCAACGATCGCGGACTCTCCAGAAAACACCTCTTCGACGCGATCGACGGATCGCTCCGCCGATTGGGGCTCGACCACGTCGACCTGTATCAGATCCACCGCTGCGACCCGTTGACGCCGCTCGAGGAGACGGTGTCCGCGCTCGACGATATCGTGCGGGCCGGCAAGGCGCGGTATCTCGGGGCGTCCAGCATGTTTGCCTGGCAGTTCGCAAGGTCGCTTTACGCCGCTGATCGCCATGGCTTGGCCCGGTTCGTCTCGATGCAGAACCATTACAACCTGGTTTACCGCGAGGAGGAGCGGGAGATGATCCCGCTGTGTCGTGCCGAGGGGGTCGGGGTCATCCCCTGGAGTCCGCTGGCTCGCGGCTTCCTGGCCGGGACGCGGAAGCCGGAGTCGGAGGCGTGGGGGACGACCGATCGGGCGAAGAGCGACGATTTTGCTCACCAGTTGTATTACGCGGAGAGCGACTTCCAGATCGTCGAGCGCGTGACGGCGCTGGCCGCCCGGCGCGACGTGACGCCCGCACAGATCGCTCTGGCCTGGCTGGTCCGTCAGCCGGGTGTGACGGCGCCGATCGTCGGCGTGTCGCGGCTCGAGCAGCTCGACCAGCTGGTGACTGCGCTCGATGTCGAGCTGGATGACGAGGAGTGTGCGTTTCTCGAAGAGCTATACACCCCGCACAGGGTGCTGGGGCATTCGTGAGGGCCGAGATCGCCGGTGTTGCCTGAAGCCAGTGTTCCTGCCTCAATCTTTCCCTTCCCTCTCCAACCGCTCAATCCCCGCTTCGAAGATCCGACGGACGTCCCCGGTGATCTCCGCGTAACGTTGCCGCAGCGTGCCCCCGGTCGGGGTCCGAAGCCCCATGCGTGCGCCCAGCACCCGTTGCCGCTCCGCGTCGGTCGAAAGCACCGACGCACCCGCGTCCGACTCGATCCGAAGGTAGGTCTCGAGCGTGCGGAGAAACAGGTGTGCGTCACGCAGGCGAGCCGTCTCCTTGGCGTCGAGCACGGGGCTTTCGGGCGATGCGGCCAGCAGCCGCCGCGAACCGGCGACACGCCATTCGGGGTCGTCCGCGCCATGACGAATCTGCAGCAACTGGAGGAGAAAGTCGATGTCGGCCAGACCGCCGCGACCGACCTTCAGGTCGAGCCGGTCTCCACGCTGCTCCTTCCCGAGCTCCGTTTCCATGCGCGCCCGGATGTGTCGCGCGTATGCCGGCAGGCTGGGGTCCCAGTCGCCGTAGACGAAGTCGGTCACGAGGCGATTCATCTCTTCGGTCAGGGCCGAAGACCCGGTCAGCACGCGGCATCTGGTCCAGGCCAGCCGCTCCCAGCGCTCGGCGCGCTCGGCCAGGTACTCCGCGAACTTGTCGAATGGCAGGGCGAGCGCACCCTTCTTCCCGTCCGGTCTGAGACGGGT
Organism: Vicinamibacterales bacterium; assembly: GCA_030745255.1. Classification (GTDB taxonomy): domain Bacteria; phylum Acidobacteriota; class Vicinamibacteria; order Vicinamibacterales; family UBA8438; genus NP936. The sequence goes on along the minus strand of JASLOY010000116.1, from coordinate 5,848 downwards.
GTCGAGGTGGTAGGCGATGCCCTCCGACGTCGGCGCTTCAAGGAAGCGGTAGAGCTTCTTGACCAGCACTTCGCATCGGGCGAAGAGCGCGCCGTCGCCCAGCTTGCCGTGCCGGCCCCGGTTGGCCCTGTATACAAACACGAGGTCCAGGTCCGAATGCACCGTCAGCTCGCCCCCGCCCAGCTTGCCCAGCGCCACCACCACCCACTCGGTCTCCCCGTCGGCAGCCTCGGTTTCCTGGCGCAGCCAGGTCATGATCCGCCCGACACAAGTGTCGGCCAGAGCTGAGAGCTTCTCCTGTAGCGTTGCCAGGTCACCGCCGGCGAGCCACTCCACCAGAACTTTGGCCTCCTCGACGTGACGCAGCCGGCGAACCCGGTCGGCTCTGGCAGCTGGGTCGCGTGTGCCAAGCTGGTCCAGCACCTGCTCCCAGGCGGTTCGGTGGGTCTCGGTGTCGAGCGGCGCGGCCACAAGAGAGTCGAGGAGCTCGGGGTACTTGGACAGGCGGTCGGCAAGCAGGTCGCCGGTGTCGAGGAGCGTGGCCATCTGCGTACGCAGCATCGGCGTCTCGAGCAAAGTGCGATACAGCGAGCCGGGAGCGCCAGAGCGGGTGACGATCCGTTCGAGCCGGTTCAACACTCGGGCTGGCTCGGCCGCCGCGGCGACCCGCGCCAGCAGCTCAGCCAGGAGGTTGGCCAACAGGTTCCGGGTCGTCGAACGCGCCTGGGCCAGCGATGGGACCTGGTCCAGTGTCCGGATCAGATGCAGGATGTCAGACGGGTCCGTGAAACCGTACGCCGAGATCAGCTCGATGGCTTCGGCGTCGGACAGCTCTCCGCCGAGCAGTCGGAAGATGCGGCGGCCGTCGTCCACCTCGTCTCCGGTTGGGGTGAGCAGGTCGGCATAGACCATGTGCACCCGGTCGCGGTGCGCGGCCAGCGTTGCCTCCAGCTCGGCGCTCGAGTCGAAACCCATGCGGCGAGCGCTCACATCGAGTACGTCTGGCGACTCATCCAGCGTGTGGGTCTGAGTCTGCTGCACGATCTGGAGACGGTGCTCGACCATGCGCAGGAACCGGTAGGCGCGGTCCAAGTCGTCGTGCACAGTGGTTTCGATGATGCCTTCATTCCGGAGGGCGGCCAACGCGGCGAGTGTGGTGGGAGACCGCACCGACTCGTGCTCGGCACCGTAGGTCACCTGGAGCACCTGTGTGAACAGCTCGATCTCCCGAATGCCGCCGCGCCCGACCTTGACGTTGCGGTCGCCGTCGCTGGCCTGCTCGGCGCGCCGTTTGTAGCGAGCGATCTCCTCAAACGCCGCGTGGTCGAGATACTTGCGATAGACGAAGGGTTGAATGAGGTCGAGGAACGATTGACCGAGCTCCGCGTCTCCCGCAACTGGGCGCGCTTTGATCAAGGCAAAGCGCTCGAACGTCTCGCCCATGGTTTCATAGTAGTGCTCGTACTGCTTCAGTCCGCTGGCGACGTCGCCGTGTCGTCCCATTGGGCGCAGACGCAGGTCGACCCGATACAGATAGCTCTCTTCAGTGTGGTCGCCAAGCGCCTTGGTCAGCCTACGCGCCAGCTTGTGAAAGAACTCGTGGTCTGCCGGTGCCTTCGGGTCGGCCGCGTCGTAGACATACATCAGGTCGATGTCGGAGCTGTAGTTCAGTTCCATGCCCCCCAACTTGCCCATGCCGATCACGGCAAATCGGCCAGGGGCGGCGTCCAGTCCGGTTGTCGCGCAAAGGTCGTCGCTCAGCAACCGCAGAACCGCGTGGACCACGACATCGGCAAGCGTCGACAGCTGCCGGGTCGCGTCGGTCAGGTCGGTGACTCCGAGGAGGTCCCGCGCAGCGACTCCAAGATACTCCCGTCGTCTGAATCGTTTCACTCCGTCGAGCCTGGTGCCCGTGTCGGTGCCGCTCGCAAGCAGCATGTCGAGCTCGGCGTGGTAGTCGATGTGGTCGGGCGGCGTGCGCTTGAGCGCGAGCTGGAGCCAGTGGAAGTACTCGGGGTTGCGGATCAGGATCTCGCCGAGTGAGGGCGACGCGCCGAGCAGGTGCGTCAGGATCTGCGCCGCGCGCGGGTCGTCCCGGAGATACCCGAGGAAGGACCGTGCCGGCGTGCGTGTGGCCAGATACCGTGTGAAGCCCACGAGCGCGCCGTTCGGATCGGCCGACGCGCACAAGGCGTCGAGCAGCGTGTCGGCAACTGCCCCGAGCGCCTGCCGTGTCGGCAGGTCGGCGGCCATCGCCTGCAGGTGCTCGTCGGCGGCCACCGGGTCTTGGAACCCGCGTGACGCGAGATAGGTCCGCGCGGCGTCGTCGGTGAGATCGGCGGACAGAAACAGATCCCGGGCGGTGACAGAAGGCCGTGCGTCTGACGTCATCCCGGGGTGTCGGAAAGAAGAAGACGACCACCGGCCGGATTGGCCCGACCCGTGGTCGCCAGTCGTTCAACGTGAACCCCCGTACTCAGAGGCCGGACGAGCCGATCTCGCTGGCGAGTCCGGGGCGCGCACGGCGCGCCCGCGGGTTGGCGTGGGGCCCCACTAGCCCCGCGTGGGGTTCGGGGCGAAGCCCCGTCTAAGCACTAAATGTCGAAATACATCGCGAACTCCCACGGGTGCGGCCGCAGGCGGATCGCGTCGACTTCACCGCGCTTGTAGTCAATCCAAGTGTCCACCAGATCCTTCGTGAAGACGTCGCCCTTCAGCAGGAAGTCGTGGTCCTTGGCCAGCGCGTCGAGCGACTCTTCGAGACTGCCCGGCGTGCTTTCGATCTTGGCCATCTCCTCGGCCGGCAGATCGTAGAGGTCCTTGTCGAGCGGTCCCGGTGGCGTGATCTTGTTCTGGATGCCGTCGAGGCCAGCCATGAGCAGCGCACTGAACGCCAGATAGCCGTTGCAGGTCGGGTCCGGGAACCGGGTCTCGATGCGCTTCGCCTTCTCGCTTCCCGAGTAGACCGGAATGCGCACCGCGGCGCTCCGGTTCCGCGACGAGTAGATCAGGTTGATCGGCGCCTCGTATCCCGGCACCAGACGGCGATAGGAGTTGGTGGTCGGGTTGCAGAATGCCAGCAGGGCCCCGGCGTGCTTCAAAACGCCGCCAATGTAGTAGAGCGCGGTCTTGCTCAGCCCCGCGTAGGTGCCGGCTTCGAAGAACGTGTTCGTCCCGCCTTTCCAGAGACTCTGGTGGACGTGCATGCCGGAGCCGTTGTCCTGGAAGATCGGCTTGGGCATCAGCGTCACCGATTTGCCGTGCCGCCGCGCCACGTTCTTGACGATGTACTTGTACTTTAGGAGCTTGTCGCCCATGCTCACGAGCGAGTCGAAGCGCATGTCGATCTCGGTCTGACCGGCGGTGCCGACTTCGTGGTGGTGCACCTCGATTGCTACGCCGATCTTTTCGAGCTCGAGCATCATCTCGGTACGCAGGTCCTGGTGACTGTCCATCGGCGGGACCGGAAAGTAACCCTCTTTGTAGCGCACCTTGTAGCCGAGGTTGGGCTCCTCTTCGCGCCCGCTGTTCCAGAACCCTTCCTTCGAGTCGACATGGTAGAAGCCATGGTCATAGCCCTGGCTGAAGCGCACGTCGTCGAAGATGAAGAACTCCGGCTCCGGTCCGAAATACGCCGTGTCCGCGATCCCGGTGCTCTTCAGATACGCCTCGGCCTTCTGGGCGACATAGCGGGGGTCGCGGGAATAGGCCTCGCCGGTGATCGGGTCCTTGACGTTGCAGATGATGTTCAAGGTCGGGTGCTCCGTGAACGGGTCCTCGAACGCGGTCGACGCATCCGGGAACAGCAGCATGTCGCTTTCCTGAATCTGCTTGAATCCGCGGATGCTCGAGCCGTCGAAACCGGCTCCTTCCTCGAAAACGTCCACCTCGAACTCTTTGGCGGAAATGGTGAAGTGCTGCCAGAGACCCGGTAGATCGATGAAACGCAGGTCGATTGCCGGAATGCCCTTGTCCTTGATCAGGGCCATTACATCGTTCGGTGTCATCCGTGTTCCTCCCTATCCCTATGGTGGTTGTCTAGCAGTAAGTCGTCACACGACGTCTCGTTCACCCGTGCGAATGTTGCGGCTGTCCTCGACCGGAATCACGAAGACTCGCCCATCGCCAATCTCACCGGTTCTGGCAGCCGACATAATCGCGTCGATCACGTCCTCCACCATGTCGTCCGGCACGACCACTTCGATCTTGATCTTGGGCAGCAGGCTCACCTCGTACTCGCGTCCGCGATACACCGCGGAGTGTCCTCGTTGCCGCCCGTGACCACGCACCTCGGTCACAGTCATACCGGCCACGCTGCATGCGGCCAGCGCATCCTTGATCTCATCGACCTTGTTGGGTCGGACGATCGCCTTAACGAGCTTCATCCGCCATACCCAGTGCCGCCTCGAGATCGACCCGAAGGTCTTGCTGCACGTCTGGCGAGAGCTTGGCGCCATCGCGGGTCAGGTGGAACACATCAATGGCCCGGTCGCCCTCGGTCGAGATCAGCACGAGCTCGATGTCGCAGCCGTGTTCGGAAATGACTCGGCTGACGTTGTAGAGCAGGCCCCATCGGTTGGCGCCGCCGATTTCGAGCACCGTGTAACGATCCGAGTAGTGATGGTCGAAGTACACCATGCTACGGAGGCGAATCATGCCGCGCTGCGCCTGGGTCGCCGCCTCCCGGCCCTTGAGCATCGCCGCCAGATCGGCGTTGCCCGTGACGACGTCCTGCAACATCCTCGTCACCTCGGATTGACCCGACTCGTTGAGCGCCAGAAACCGATCGGCGTCGACGAAGCGGAACAGGTCGAGCACGATGTTCTGGCGATTGCTCATCGCCTGTCCCCGCAGGATGTCCATGCCGAAGTAGGAGAGGACGCCGCAGACATTGGAGAAAATGCGTGGCCGATCCTTGGTGACGACGCTCAGTTTCCAGACGTCATCGTGCTGGTCGAGCATCAGACGCACCTCGTCCGGTTCCAAGTCTCGTGACAGGCGGATGTGGTCGTACACTGTCAGCGGGTCGACGAGCCGCAGATAGCGCTGGGGCAGCCCCTCGAGGAAGTCGGTCACCTGGCGCTCCGAGATCTCCGGCGGCCGGTGAGCCTGGAGCTCGGAGATGCTCGACTGCCCGGTCGCGATCACCTCATCGCCATAGCCCAGCGTGATGTGGTTGTAGGTGTCGACGTAGAGCCGCCACAGCAGCTCTTCCTTCCACGGCGTGAGGGTCTCCGGGCTCACCGCCTGGATGTCGACGAGCGTGAGCAGACACAGCATCTTGAGCCTGTCCTCGGTGCCGACCAGGCGGGCGAACTGTTGGGCGACCTGCGGGTCTTCGCTGTCCCGACGAAACGCCGCGACCGAAATCTGGAGATGATGCCGGATCAGGAACTCGACAGTGCGGATGTCCTCGGGTGGCACGCGGAGTCGTCGGAGTGGCCCGCCCGCCATCCGAACGCTTTCCTCGGCGTGGTTCTTGTCCGTCCACTTGCCGGTATCGTGAAACAGCAGCGCCAAGACGATCAGCTCCGGCTGTCGCAGCTCGGCGAAGACACTCGCGAATCGCCCTCGCGCCGCCGAGCTCGGGTCGGCCAGGGCCGAGAGATTCCGAATGGTCAGGAGCGTGTGCTCATCGACCGTGTACTGGTGGTAGAAATCCCGAATGACGCGACAGTAGATCTTGCGGAACTCCGGACACATGCGCCCGAGCAGGCCGTTCTCGGGCATCGCGGACAGCCGCTCGTAGCGCCCTGGGGTCGGCTTGAGCAGATGCAGGAACGGGTCGCGCTCGGCCGTGGTCGGAAAGAACTCCTCCGAGGGGTAGCGGTCGCCGTGCCGTTCCACG
>JASLOY010000115.1 GCA_030745255.1 Vicinamibacterales bacterium | reverse complement strand
TACGTGGCCGACCGGAACAACGACCGCGTCCAGGTCTTCAACGAGACCACTCGCTCGGCGTGGTATCACCCGAACGTCTCCCCGATTGGAACCTGGCCCGACTTCGACTTCCCCAACGACATCTACGTCACCGGGTACGACGTCTGGGTCGCCGACAACCAGCCGGTGAAGATGGTGAAGCTCGACGTGAACGGCAACCGCATCGACGGCTGGAGCATGGATGGAGACGGTCCCGGACAGTACAGCGAGCTGCACCAGTTCTCGGTCGACTCGGAGGGGAACGTCTACGCGGCCGACAACATCCTTGGCCGCACGCAAAAGTTCGTGCCCAAGGCGGGAGCCAGCTCGATCCGGCTGATGAAGGCGCCCGACACCGGGCAGTAGCACACTGCCGGCGGCGGCATCAGCACCGGCTCTCGGCACACCACACGGGCCCGCCCGTCTTCGCGACGAGCGGGCCCGCGCTCGTTTCGCGTCACACCACCGCCAACCACGTCACCGGACACTGCCGAGGAAACCCAGGGCCTGCTTCATCTCGTCGTTGGCGCGTGGTCGAATCCCCGACGCGTCGAGGCGCCACAGGTCCATGAACTGACCCGGCGCGACCAGCTCGACCCCGGATTCTGCGAGAAACGCCTCGAGCGTGGCCTGCGAGAACGGCCGCGACAAGCCGTCCTCGAATGGCTCCCAGAGGCCGTCCCAGTGAATCGGCAGATACGCCTTTGGCCTGATCACCGGGACCACCAGCTCCGCGACCGAGAGGCCACCGGTTCCGATCCACAGGTCCACCCGCTCCACTCCCGCCTCCTCTAGGGCCGCGCGGAGGTTGTCGATCGGCGCGCCGTAGTTGACGCCATCGACCACTATCGGCACGTCGAGGTCGACAGCACTGGCCGAGCTCTGCTGAAACCAGCTGAACGGGCCGTCGGGTCCGTCCACGACGAACAGAAAGCCTCGTGTCCCCCCGCCGTTCGGAAAATCTTCGGCCACGCCGGCGCGCAGTCCACCGGTCGCCGGGTCAGGCTCGGGCACCGCGTCCAGCTCGACCGGGTTGTGCTGCTCTGGGTTTCTGTCCGGGTCTCCACTGTGGTTCCAGCGCACGACGTGCATGCTGACGTCGTCGGCCACCGCCATCCGTTCGCCTCCCTCAACGACGGTGCACTCATCAGCCGGGACGTTTTCGGCCATGACCTGAAAGCAGCTCGTCCTCGACCCGATGATCGGGGCGCCCGTCAGCGAGGCCCAGGTGGCGGTGTCGAAGGAATGATCCCAGTGGCTGTGTCCGGTCAGCAGCAGATTGACCTTGGACGGTCCGCCGATCGCGGAGAGCACCCGCCGGACGGCGTCGATGTCCGGGCGATAGGCCTCGGCGGTTCTGGCCAGACCGCTCGGCCCGCCAGAGAACGCCTCTTGCGGAATGCGCGTGATGTAGCCGTCGGTGATGATGCCAGTGGAACCGATCTGGTAATGCAGGTTGGCCATCGACATCCAGGTGATATCGACAAATGCCGGACCCGCCGCTGCGATCGGCAGGACGGCGAGACCGGCGCTGAGCGCGATGGCGGTGGCCCGCACGATGTTCGGCATGCGGTATTCTAGCCCGCTCTCCCCGGCTCCCGACAAGGCGCCCTGTCCCTGCAACCGTTTTGATACCTACCCGGTCCTATGCTTCGAGTAGGCTGATTTACCAATCATCATCGAGATCACTTGGGAGCACGACCATGGATGACTTTCAGTTCATTCTGTTCATCAGCGTCGTCTGGGTGTTCGGCTTCGCAGCCGTGTTGCTCATTGCCTGGCACCTCAGAAACAAGCGCCGCATCGAGAAGCTCAAGCTCATTCATGAGGAAAGGATGAAGGCCATGGAGAAGGATATTCCGCTGCCGGAGTTTCCCGAGCTCGGCGAAGACGAAGGCAACAGTCTCGTCGGCAAAGCGTTCGCCTTGAACATCCAGGGCAGACCCTGGAACCCGCGCTGGCCGCTGGGTGTCGGCGCGCTGCTCATCATGGGCGGCCTCGGCATCTCGGTCGCCATGAGGATGTCGGGATGGGACTGGCACAATGAAATGTGGCCGTTCGGCCTGATCGGCGTCTTTGTCGGCGTCGGCATGTTCCTCTTCTACGCCCTGACACGCCCGACTTCGAACGCCCGCTGATCGCACATGCTCTGGAGACCGCGGATGGACGACGCCCTCCTGGTGCAGGCGTTCCGGCACACCGGCAATGAAGCCCACTTCAAGGCGCTCGTCGAGCGCTATCGGCGACCGACCTTTGGGTTGATCCTCTCGATACTGGGCGCCGGACATCACGCAGTCTCGGAAGAGCTGACGCAGGACGTCTTCCTCAAGGTGTATCGCAGGCTCGGCCAGTTCCGCGGAGACGCGAAGTTCAGCACTTGGCTCTACCGCATCGCCTACAACCAGGCGGTCGACTATCGCGCAAGCGCCCGGTTCAGGGCGACGCATTGCGGTCAGGAGGTGCTCGACATGACGCCAACCGACAGCCCCCGGGACAGCCCGTTCACCAGCGCGTCGGAGGAGCGCACGGCCTCGGTCGTCAAAGACTGCCTCGCCCGGCTCCCTCACCTCTACCGCTCGGTACTCCATCAGCACTACTGGTTGGGGATGACCGTTGCCGAGATCGCTGAAACGCTCTCCGCCCCCGAGGGCACCGTCAAGTCGTATATGCACCGCGCTCGGACCAGACTCCACACGCTACTTGCCGAGAAGGGAATCTCCGATGTCTGACACGCGCACCGACTGTGACCGCTTCGAGGGATGGCTGCTCGAGGGCGACACCGAGCTTGCGAGCCACGAATGGCGTACCCATCTCGATGGCTGTTCCGCGTGCCAGCAGCAGTGGCACGCGGACCAGATGCTGACTGTGACCTTTGCCGACGAAGCTGTGCCCGAGCTGTCGCCTGCATTTGCACACAGCCTCGATCGGATGCTCGTCCCCAGGACCGAGAGCCGACCCCTCGCGGGATGGAGACAGCTGGCGATGCTCACCTACGGGGCCACCGCGCTGGGTCTGCTGGTGTGGACGCTGAAGGATGTGACGCTGCCGGCGATCGACCTGTCGGCGCCCTGGGTGCCGGTCGCCACCCTCATCGCGGTCCCGCTGTCCTTCCTGGTAGCCATCGCTGCATCCCGGTGGCTCCCAGGGCGCGCCGTGTCGAGAGGGCCGCGGCTGTTCGCGCTGTAGTCCGGCAGCGTGGTTTCGATCGAGAACCGAGGCGGTCTGGATTCCGTCCAAGAACAAGAGACACGCCACCGTGCGTGTACGCGCGCGGTGGCCACCCCGTGCAATGACGATGTACAGAGGAGACATGATGGCCAGCAAACGAGCGATTCCCGTGGCGCTGTGCGCCCTCTTGTCGTCGGCGTGCACGCTTCACCTGAGCGGCTACTCAGACAGCTGTGACCTGACGGCGGCCCGCGACGCGAGTCTCGAGGTGGGCGACGCCACCCGCGTGCGAGTCACGGCCCGTGCCGGCGCGCTCACCATCGAGGGCCGACCCGATCTGAGCGAGGTCCGAATCGCCGGTACCGCCTGTGCGCCGAGTCAGGCCGAGCTGGACCGCATCGAGCTGGTCACAGACCGATCGGGCGACGACCTGCTCATCGAAGCACGCACCGAGGACACGCGCGGCCGACTCGCGCTGGTCATCGAGCTGCCCGACTCGCTTGTCGTCGACGTGGACGACTCGAGCGGGTCGATCGACGTCAGCGACGTGGCAGCGGTCACCCTCGACGACAGCTCCGGCAGCATCACCATTGATCGGATCGCCGGCGACGTCCGCGTGCGCGACGAGTCCGGCAGCATCGACATCCGAGATGTGACGGGCAACGTGACGGTCGAGGATGACGGCTCCGGCGGCATCGATATCGATGGTGTCGAGGGCAACGTGACTATCGAGGACGACGGGTCCGGCGGCATCGACATTCGCCACGTGCGGCAGAACGTGGTCGTCGACGAGGACGGGTCCGGGGGCATCCACGTCGCCGATATCGGCGGCGACTTCACCGTGCGGAGGGACGGCAGCGGCTCGATTCGCCACGACCGCGTCGACGAACGCGTCTCGACGCCGTCGCGCTGAACACCGCCGACGGGAGCGGCTATCGAGCGGCGCCGAGCCACTCCAGGATACGCGGGGTGACCAGCTCGGGGGCCTCGGTGTGTGGCCCGTGTCCCACGCCCGGAAGAATCTGCATCGTCAGCTCCCCCTCCACCCATGTCCACATGTCGTCGAGCGTGGCATTCAAGAACGGCCTGCTCTCTTTGCCGTAGATGAACAACGTCGGCGCCTTCACCGGCGGAAATTCCCCGATCGTGAAGCCGAACCCCTCCGTCTCGAGCGTCACGGGCGAGCGTGGCCAGTTCGCCTTGTAGAAGTTGACGATCGATTCCCCGTAGAGACGGTCGTAGGCCTGCGTGCGCAGCCGCGAGAGCTCCGGAGTGTCGTCCGGGCGCGGCGGACTGCCGCGCAGACGCTGGGCGAACTGGGTGCCTGCATCTGGATTTTCCTGCATGTTGCGCTGAAAGCCGCTTGCAGCCTGCTGATCCGGATTGTTGACGAGCTCCCGAATCAACCCGGCGGGGTGAATGGACCCGAGCGAAATCAGGTGATCCGTCCGCTCGGGATAGGTCATCGCAAAGTGCCAGGCATGCAGCCCCCCGCTGTCCTGACCGATGATCGTGGCCGTCTGCTCACCGAAGTGATCGATGAGGGCGTTGATGTCCTCGGCAATCCTGGCCGAGGCATAGTGCTCGACGCCTTCGGGCTTGTCGCTCTCGTCGGTGCCGCGTGTGGACATCGACACCACCCTGTAGTGCTCTGACAGCGCCACCATCTGGTGCCGAAAATCGAACCATGGACCGGTGATGCTGTGGACGAAGATGACCAAGGGCCCGTCACCGACCGTGTGATAGGCGATGGCGACCCCGTCTGAGTCGACTGTGCCCGGCATGACCTGTGCCGACCGCCCGATCCAGTCGGTAATGGTGACCTGCGCCATCGCGTGAGATGGCAGGGCGCACATCATTCCGGCGAGCAACAACGAGACAAGGATCTTCATTCAGTCACTCCGAACAGATTGAGGGGCGGACACCCAATGATGAAACGGGCCGGTCCCTTCGGGACCGACCCGCCATGGACCGCGACCGCGAACGCACCTACACGCCGGACAACGGTTCGAGCGGCAGCCGCCCGTTGCTGTGGCCCAGCGTCTCGATCGGCACGCCCATCTTGTCGAGCAGGCTCAGGTGCAGATTCGCCATCGGCGTATCTTCCGGATACCGGATATGACGCCCGCCGGTGCCGGCGCCGCCACCGGCCAGCAAAATCGGCAGGTTCGTCGACGCGTGTGAGTTGCTGTCGCCCATCCCGGCGCCATACACGATCATCGAATGGTCGAGCAGCGTCCCGTCACCGTCCGGCGTCTCGCGCAACCGCTCGAGGAACGCCGAGAACAGCTGCACATGATACTGGTTGATCTTGGTCAGCTTGACGAGCTTCTCCGGATCCCGCTGATGATGGGAGATCGGGTGGTGGGCATCGGGCACGCCGATTTCGGCGTAGGTGCGCCCGGTGATCTCGCGCCCCATCATGAACGTCGTCACACGCGTGAGATCCGTCTCGTAAGCCAGGGCCAGCAAGTCGAACATCAGCTTGGCGTGCTCGCCGACGTCGCCGGGAATCCCGGCCGGCTGCGCCACCACCGGCAGCTCGCGGTCGCTCTGCGCCTCGGCCATCTGGATGCGCCGCTCGATGTCACGCACCGCATCGAGATACTGGCCCAGCTTGACCCGATCGCCGGCGCCGAGCTCCCGCGACAGATCGGCGGCGCGGTCGGTCACCGAATCGAGCAGGCTGGCGTCCTTCGCCAATCGCGCCTTGCGGATCACCGGGTCGGTGCTGCCGGTGTCGCCGAACAACCGCTCGAACACCGCGCGCGGGTTGTTCTCCATCGGCAGGGGCGTGGTTTCGTTGGCCCAGGCGATGGTGTTGGTGTAGGCGCAACTGAACCCGTCGTCACACGACCCGGCAAAATCACGGCCGTCGAGCGCCAGCTCGAGCGTCGCCAGCTGTGTCTCCTGCCCCAGCACGCGTCCCGCGATCTGATCCATCGAGGTGGCCGCCTGCAGATCCGACCCGTCGTCCGGCTTCGACGGCACGCCGGTCAGAAACCGCGTCGAGGCGCGCGCATGCGGCCCTTCGCTCGAGACACCGTGCATCCCCGACAGCACCTGGACCTGGTCGCGGAAGGGCTCGAGCGGCTTCAGTATCGTCGAATACTCGAACCCGGCCCCCTCGGTCGCCGGGGTCCAGTCGTTCATCATCATCCCGTTCGGGACATACACCACGCCGAGACGCCGCACCGGGTTGGCCGCCGTGTTGCGAAGCGCCGCAAACGCCGGCACCATGCCATCGAGCAACGGCAGGGCCAGTGACACGCCGAGTCCACGAAGCACGGTGCGGCGGGGAATCGCCTTCTTGGTGATGATCATGACTCGGACCTCCGCGTGCGAAACGGCGCGCTCCGCACGATACCCATGATGATAGACGACCAGCGATACTCGTCTTCGGCCGCGGCCCGGGTGATGGCCCGGACGGTCGGGCGATCGTAATACTCCGGCGCCCGCCCCAGCGCATACGCCAGCAGCTTCTCGGTGACGGTGCCGACGAACTGGTCCCCGCCCTCGAGCAGCAGCGCCCGCAGTCCGGTCGGCCCCTGAAACGCCGTCCCGTCAGGCAGCGTGCCAGACGGGTCGATCGGCAGGTCGGCCTCCCCGGTGGTGCGCCACCGGCCGATGGCATCGTAGTTCTCCAGCGCCAGACCGAGCGGGTCCATCCGCGCATGGCAGACCGAGCAGACCGGACTCTCCCGATGACGCTGCAACCGATCCCGTACGGTGGCCGCCCGACCGTCCTCACCCCGATCGGGGAGATCCGGCACATTGGGTGGCGGCGGGGGCGGCGGTGTCCCGAGGATGTTGGTCAGCATCCACTTGCCGCGCAACACCGGCGACGTCCGATTCGGATACGACGTCACGGTCAGGATGCTGCCATGCCCGAACAACCCGCCGCGCTGCTCCGCCAGCTCGGCATCGAGCGGCACGCGGCGAAAGTGGCTACCATAGACATTCGGGATGCCGTAGTGGGCGGCGAGCCGCTCGTTCACGAAGGTGTAGTCGGCACCCAGCAGGTCGAGCACGCTGCGGTCGTCACGTATCAGGCTTTCGACGAACAGCTCGGTCTCCTGCCGGAACGCGTCGCGCAGATTCTCATCGAAATCCGGGAAAGCGATGGCGTCCGGCACCACGCTCCGCAGGTTGCGGAGATAGAGCCACTGGCCGGCAAAATTTCTGACGAGCTGGGTCGCGCGCGGGTCGGCCAGCATCCGTCGCGCCTGGCGCTCGAGCACGGCCGGGTCGTCGAGTCGGCCCTCTTCGGCCAGCTCGAGCAGCTCGTCGTCGGGCCCGCTCGACCAGAGAAAGAACGACAGCCGCGACGCGACCTCGAGGTCGCTCAGCGCATAGTTGGTCGCCGGTGCGATATCGGTCGGGTCGCGTTCCATCCGGAACAGGAAGTCCGGCGAGATGAGGAGCCGCTCGAGCGCGAGCTGGATGCCGCCATCAAAACTGCCGTCATCGCGTCCCGCCCGGTAGAACTCCATCAGCACGTCGAGGTCGCCCGCGTCGATCGGACGCCGATACGCCCGGCGCGCCAGCGATCCGAGAATCTCGCGAGCGCACGCCTCTTCGTCACTGCTCGCGTCGTCACCGGCCGGCTCGCAGCTGAAGATCGCGCGGCGGCTCGGCGTGTCGCCCGGCCCCTCGCTGACGTAGGGGCCGCCGATGGCCACGTACTCGACGGCGGCGTTGCCATCACGCATCTCGTTGACCGCCACGGCGAATACGCTCTGCCGCGGCTGCAACACGCCTTCCGGCTCGGTGAGCTTGCGCACGAACGAAACCGCGACGACATGCGGCCCCGCCTTGCCGCGAAAACGCACTCGAAGGTTCGCGTCGGCAAACAGCATGTACTCTTCCCACGCCGCATCGCCGAACTGGTTGCCGCCGTAACTGGCCGGCGCCTGCACCACGGCCGGCTCGTCTCCCCCGAACGTGAAGGACCGGATCAATTCGCCGTCGAGGCGCACCTGTAGATCGTGTGGAAATCCCATGCCGCGGACATAGTCCACATAGTTGCGATGGAGGCGAATTTCGAGGTCGTAGTCGCCGTCGACCGGGAACTGATGACGAATGCCGATCCCCCCGCGGGAGCCGAACGGCAGGTCCTCGCCCATCCGGTCGTCCTGCAACAGGAGGATCGGCACCTCGTAAGTCGCGGTGGCCGGACCGAGCGGCGTCTCGCCGACCGCGAGCCGCCCGATCTTGCGCGCCGCCGAGAGATAACGCTCCATGAGCGCCGGCGACACCGTGAGCACGTTCGCCATGTTGTCGAAGCCGTACTCATCGAAATCGTCGGCCGGCAACAGGGCGTCGACGTCGACGTCGAGTGCCAGGAGGTCCCGGACCGCGTTGGCATACTCCGCGCGGTTGAGACGATGCACCGATTCGGGCCGCCCGGGATTTGGTGCGACCAGTGCGACACGGTCGATTTCCGACTCGAGCCAACCGGCAAGCGTGTCGTAGATCTCCCGGTCGGGCCGTGGGCGGCCGACCGGCGGCATCTGGCGCGTGCGGAGCTTCGCGATGACCTTTTCCCAGAGCTCCGCCCGATCGCCCACGTGAGCGAGGTCGAGTCCGTCCAGGCTGAGTTCGGCGGTGCGGAGGCGGTCGCTGTGGCAGGTCGTGCAGTAGCGCGTCAAGGTCGCGTCCAGCAGCTCCGCTCCCTCGACATCTGGGACCTGTGCCTCGAGGGCGGCCACAAGTGGCGCCGGAGACGACACGGCGACCAGCAACGCCGCCACCGCAACCCCAAAGAGCACCGACCTCATGCGTGACACCGCTTATCAAGCCCCCTTAACTGTAAGAGTTAGCGTTAGTTTGTCCGAACGTCCAACACGGTGTCAATCCGCGCGCTCCTGCGGTAGCATAGGCGCCATGGCAGAGAGATCCCGCGGCGCGTCGA
>JASLOY010000114.1 GCA_030745255.1 Vicinamibacterales bacterium | reverse complement strand
TCGGCATCGACCAGGTCGGCCTCCCGCAAGACATGGAAGTGTCCCGACATCGTCGCCTTGGACAGCACGAACTGCTCGGCCAGCTCGCCCGCGGTCATCGGCCGCTCGCGCAGAAGCTGCAGGACGCGGCGGCGCGTCGGGTCTGAGAGCGCTTTGAATACCAGGTTCATATTTTGTTATTTTGCATATTACCGAAATACATGTCAAGGTGGCTCCCCAAAACGATGAACATATGCGGCCCAGAAGGCGCCGGCAGCCGGTGAGGATCGTCGCTAGGCCATCGCAAGGCTCACGGCGAGAGTCCCAGTGTCCCGTAGCTCAAGGGATCGAGAGCCTCAGTGCCGACCTGGACGCCATTCGCCTGTAACAGATACGCGAGGATGTTGGTGAAACCAGGGCCCCGCGGGCGGACTCCCATCGGCGGCATCCCGGAACGCATACGCACGAACAGTTCGCGCACCCGGCGGTCGCCCCAGCGGTTGCGGAATCCGGCGCCGATCAGCCCGGGCGCCCGAAGGTCTCCGTTGACATCCCGCACGTGGCAGGAGGCACACCTGCGTTCGAATTCGACTCGACCGGCTTCGGCCTGCTCTTCGGTGAAGCTGACCCTGCCCTCGAACCCGGGCGGCTCATCGCTCGCGCGCGCCACGCCGTCAGGCGCCTGCGCGCCAAGCGTACTGGCCGCCACGAGCACGACCGCGAGCGAGAGACCCGGCGTCCGAGGAGTCACGGTCTCCTCCTCACTCCGGGTTGACGCACGCGAAGTTGGCCGCATCGTCGATGCTGCCGCTGCCGGTGTGACGCGCCACCTGCGGATAGGCGCAGAGCGGACGCGTCCTGCTCACTTCACCCTCGATCATCTTGGACGCGATGAGCTGGCACGGCGGTATGCCCTGCTCGACCCACCGCTCGATTGCACTGACCGCGTCGAAACGGTCGGGACCGGGCCCGCCCCGGCAGTGCGCCATGCCTGGCGCCATGAACAGCCGGTAGAAGTCGGTCGTCTGCTCGACACCCCCCTGCTCGGCGATCACGCTCTCGTAGTAGGTCACGGCGTTGTGGGCGGTAACGAGCGGGTCGGCCCACCCGTGATAGCTGATGAGCTTGCTGCCCCTGGCCTTGAAGGCCGACAGGTCGGGATCGATCGCGTTGAGCGCCGAGCCCAGGGTTTCGTCATTTCCTATCGGACGGTTGTTGGCGAGGTCCCAATCGCCGTCGAAATCGAACTGCATGACATCGTAGTCAGGGTCTTCGAACACGCTGTTCTTCATGAATGCGGCAGTGCTGCCGCCAGGCTCCTCGATGCCAGACCAGTAGGGAGCCCAGCCACCGAGACCATTCGGCGCCTCGAAGTACTCGCTGCCCAGGGCATAGCCGGGAAACAGCCGCTCGCCCGTGCTTGGACGGACGGGGCCGCCGTAGATCGCGCGCGCCGCCGCCACCTGTCCCTCGGTCAGGCAATCGGCTCCATCCGCCCCATCGCACTGTAATGCCCCGGGGTCGAAATCGCAGGCGCGCGGGTCGTCGATCAGGCCATCTTCGAGCCCGTCGATCGCGTCGCAGGCGGCGAGCACCGCGGCGCCGAGCACCGGCAGCTTCTCGCGCGGCAGGTCCTGGCCTGCCACCTTCGTCGTGGCGAGCCCGGCCCAGAGCTCGCCGGTCATCAACCCGACCCAGTAGTTGGCTGGTGCGCCGGCCACGATGCCGTCATAGTCGTCGGGAAAGCGCTGCGCCTCCATCAGCGCATGGTGACCGCCCTGCGAGCACCCGACGAAGTAGGCGTAGTCCGCTTCGCGACCATAGTAGGCTTTCGTTGCGGCCTTGCCGGCCAGGGTCGCCTCGTGCTGCGCCCGATACCCGAAATCGACGATCCGCACGGGGTGGCCAAGCGACCAGCTGCCGTCGAAGCTGCTCGTGCTCGTGTGCCCGTTGTCGGTCGCCACGGCCGCATAGCCGTCTGTCACGGCAGCAGCCAGTTGGCGGTAGCGGATGGCACCGGCCGAGCCTCCGGACCCGATACCCTGGAACCGCCCGTTCCACTGGTCCGCGTGCGGCAGCCAGACCTCGAATCTGATCTCGGACCCCTCCTCGGGGCTCGCCACGCCGGCGATGCGGCAGAACGACGCATCGTCGACCGTAAAGCCACGCGACTCGAAAGTCTCCGGTGGCGTAAAGGGCGGCGTGACCTCTTCGGCAATCGTGAACGTCGTGTGCGGCAACCCGAGCGACGACTGCGCGACGAGGGCGCACGCATCCGCCGCCGTGACGTTCTCGATCCCGGTGGCCTTTCCGACGTTGCAGGCGCCGATGACGGCGGCGGCCGCCGCGAGGAAGACTGCGCAGAACAACCGATTCGTCATGTGACCTCCAGGTCGGACCCAAGGATACCGCGTTCACACCACTTCGCTGCCTGAGTCGTCCGTCAATCCCGGCGCGGACGCCCGCGTTATTCGAAGATCGTCAGGTGCTTGCGCTCGAACCCGACAATCTCCTCTTCCCGCCCATCCTCGAGTTTCGCCGCCCACGCCGGATCCGAGAGCAGGGCCCGTCCCACGGCCACGAGATCGAATTCGTCGCGCTCGAGCCGCCGAATGAGCGCGTCGACACCGACCTTGTGCGCGTCTCCACCGCCACGCGACTCGACGTAGTCGAGATCGAGACCGACGCTACCAACGGTGATGGCGGGTAGCCCGGTGATCTTTTTGGCCCACCCGGCGAGATTGAGATCGGAGCCGTCGAATTCCGGATCGTTGAAACGCCGTGTGCTCGCGTGCAAGACGTCGACGCCCGCCTCGACGAGCGGCGTCAGAAAGCGTTCGAGCTCCGACGGGGTATTGACCAGCTTGTAATCGTAGGCCGCCCGCTTCCACTGCGAGAACCGGAACACGATCGGAAACTCGGGACCAACCGCGGCCCGCACCGACCCGATGAGCTCGACGGCGAAGGTGAGCCGCTTCTCGAGCGACCCGCCATATCGGTCGGTTCGCTGGTTGGTGACATCCCAGAAGAACTGGTCGACGAGATAGCCGTGCGCGCCATGCAGCTCGATGCCGTCGAAGCCGAGCTCGCGTGCCACGACCGCCGCCCGGACGAACGAGGCAATCGTCTCGTCGATATCGCCCTGTGTCATCTCGTGGGGTGTCTCACCGGTGTCGCTGTGTGCCGGATGAGGGATGGCGGAAGGCGCAAAGCCGGGCACACTCGGGTCGGGCTCCATGCCCAGCTCGCGAACCGACCCACAGTGCCACAGCTGCGGAATGATCGCCGCGCCGGCTGCATGCACCTCGTCCACGACATGCTTCCAGCCAGCCGGAGCCTGGTCGCCGTAGAGGCCGGGCACATTCGGATGTCCGGTCGACGCCGGATGGTCGGGGTTGACGCCTTCAGTGATGATGAGCGCCGTCCCACCTGCGGCCCGGCGCCGGTAGTACGCAGCTACATCCGGACCAGGCACCTTCCCCGGAGACTGGCTGCGGGTCATCGGAGCCATGACAATTCGGTTGCGGAGACCACGACTGCCCCACGAAAACGGGCGGAATAGGGGGTTCACCGAGAGCGTCGTTGCGTCAAGGGCCGGCGTTTCAGGTGTCATGTTTCGCAGCAGCCCTGACCGGTGGGGATGGATGTCTTCCGGGGCGACTACGGGTCTACAGATCGACATGCACTTCGGCGATTGCGATGCCGCTCTCTCCCGCCACCGCATACAGCAGAAAGACCCGCCCGCTCACGGGGTCCTCGAAGACCGCCGGGTCGCGGAGTTGGTTGACGTGGCCGTAGGCGGTGCTCCGAACCGACGGCTCGAGTGGCGCGTCGGCGCCCTCCCAGTCGAATTCGGGTCGCAACACTTCGACACCGGGCGTCTCCGACCAGGTTGACCAGTCACCAGAGATGTCAATCGTGCTCAGCATGACGTGCTCTGGAACATCTCCGACCTGGGTCCAGAAGACGAGGAGCGTGTTTCCCCGTAACAGGAGAGCGGAGTGACGCATGCGGCCATTGAACAGGCGAGGCCCCTCCTCGAACCCGCCAAGCGGGTTCCTGGACCGGTAGAATTGACCCGGCATCGACATGGCATAGGTGAAGCCGTCGTGCTGAAACACCCGCATATACGTTCGGCCGAGCCGTTCCGGCAGGGCCTCGAAATGAATGCCGTCGACGGACGTGGCCACCCGCGACACCTGGCGGCTCACGCCGTCGAGTCCGTGAAAATACATGACGATCTGCCGGTTGGCGTCGTCGACATGCACATCGGGCGACGCGATATGGGGAGTCGTCGCCTCGATGACGGCATCGTGGGAGATGGCAGCCGCTCCCCGTGCCGCACGCGCCGCGCGCAATCGCTCGGCCTCGTCCGGCGACACCTCAGGCGGCTCGGTGAGGAAGTGTGAATCGGCAATCTGCAGGCTGCCCGGCGCGTAAATGTGCCAGGGGCCCAGCAGATCATCGGCATACGCCAGCCGGATGTACCGGCCCTTGTGGTCGGCGAAGTACAGATAATACGCGCCGAGCGGATCCTCCACCCAATCGGGGACCCGCAGCAGCGACGGTCCCTGGATGTTCTCGCCAATGCTGGGATCGAGGTCCGGCGTGATGATCGGCGCATCGAGCAGGCGTTCCACCCGCACGTCCGGAATCGTCGTCTGGGCGGGAAGTCCGACGCCGCCGCACACCAGTGCGACAGCCACACACAACGTCATCGTTCGTAACATGGTCATGAGATGAGCCTTTGTTGATGACACGCGTTGGACGGTTCAGAGGCGTCACGCTTCGTATCGGTTGCGCAACGTCCCGACGCCGTCGATGGCGACCTCGACGACACTGCCCGGTTTCATCGAACCGACACCCACCGACGTGCCGCAGCAGACGACGTCGCCTGGGTGCAATGTCATGTCCTGCGAAATCCTGCTCACGATCTGGGCGGGCTGGAAGAAGAGGTCGCTCACCGAATAGTGCTGCCGCTCCTGGTCGTTCAGCACGGTCCGAATGGATAACGCTGACGGGTCGAGACCGGTGGCGACCACCGGACCGAAGACCCCGAACGTGTCGAAGCTCTTGGCGCGCGTCCACTGCCGAAACAAAGGGTCCTTCCCGAGCAGGGCAATGGCCGTGACGTCGTTGACGCAGGTATAGCCGAAGATGTGGTCATCGCTCTCGGTTTCCGATAGTGCGCGACACTCGCGTCCGATCACGATACCAAGCTCCCCTTCAAAGACGACCTTGCCGTCATAGGACGCCGGCTTGCGAATCGTTGCACCGGTTCCCAGGTATGAACCGTTCGCCTTGATGAAATACAGCGGCTCGTCGGGCGCCACCTGCCCCATCTTCGCCGCCATGGCGCGGGAGTTGTTCCACAACGCCAGCATCTTTCCGGCGTCTGTCGGCGCCAGCGTGCTGACCTTGTCGAGGGGCAACGCCTCACCGGTCGGCGTCGGGTGCTCGAACATGTTGCCTTCATGAACGGCAATCGTGCCCTCACTCAGCGTGCCGAACCCGAGGTGCCCGGTGTGCTCGAAACGGATCCAGTGAGTCATTCCATCTTTGTCCGACTCGGCGTACGAACGCCGCGCACCTCGCGCACGGGCTGCTAGCGACGCTTGAGCTCGGACGGCCTGAACGGCACATACTTCACAAGTCGGCGCCGCTGCACCTCGCCCGCATAGATGTTGCCGTCGAAGTCTACGCCGAGAAACTCGATGCCGGCGCCGACATCGACGTCATGTTGCGGAATGAAATGCGTCACCCAGGCCTGCTCCGTTTTGAGATCGCCGATCCGGATTCCCTTCTCCCACCCCAGGTTGCTGCGCCAGTTGTCGGGCGGACCGCTGCGAACCATTCCGGACAGGCCGTCGCCGGCATAGAGAATGTCGTCGCGGTCGATGAACAGCCCGCTCGGCTTGCCGTACTGGGTCCAGATGTGGAGCAGGCTCCCGTCCGGGTCGAACACCTGGATGCGGCTGTTTCCCCGGTCGGCCACATAGACCCGGCCACGAGAATCCATTTTGATGTCGTGAGGGTCGCTGAACCGAGCCGCCTCTTTGCTTTCCGACCCGACGCCGCCACCTATGGACAACCGGAACGTTCCGTCGCTCGCAAACTTCACAATGCGGTTGTTGCCGCCACGGTGTCCGTCCGACACCCAGATGTCGCCATTTGGCGCCACCACGACACCAGACGGCCCGTTGAAGTGGCTCTCGTCGTCTCCCCAGACCGCGGCCTCCCCGAGCCGCATCACGACGTCACCCTGCTGGTCGAGCTTCAGCACCTGGTGTCCGATGCCCATGCTCTCGCCAAGTGTCGCACGCGCGTCCCCATGCGACCCGCCCTCGGTCACCCACAGAA
Organism: Vicinamibacterales bacterium; assembly: GCA_030745255.1. Lineage (GTDB taxonomy): Bacteria > Acidobacteriota > Vicinamibacteria > Vicinamibacterales > UBA8438 > NP936. Next base: position 2,799 of record JASLOY010000114.1, on the reverse strand, counting down.
ATCCATCGTGGTCCAGGAAGAAGCCGTGCGGAAATCCAAACAACCCGGCGCCAAAGCTGTCGACCAGATTACCCTCGAGGTCGAATTTCATGATCGGATCGAGGTCGGTGCCGGCGCACTGGTTTGCCCCGCAGCGGTCCAGTATCCACAGATGCCGCCCGTCCGGGTCGGGAAAAACGCCGCTCACCGTTCCGAGCGCGCGCCCCTCCCCTAGCTGCTCCCACCCGAAGCTAGGCCGATACGGATTCGTCGTCGACGACTGGCCCTGCACCGAGGTCGCGGTGGCCAGCGACACCGCGAGGGTGATGCCCGCTGACGCCAGTCCCTTCGATAGGCTACGTAACATCGACATCTCCTTCAGCAAGGCTTGCGAGACACACCACGCGGCCGGCCCCTCGGTGGTCGTCTTCAGGGGTTTTACAGGGTACCGTATTTGTGCGTTCCAGCGATTGAGACCAATGTTGACCCGTCTGACAATCGTCGCCCTGCTGGTTGCGGCTTCGGTGAGCGCTGCCGCCCAAGACCTGGGCCTGCTCCACGTCGAGGTGCGGGCCGGCGAAGAGGTCGTCGCAGGTGCCGAAGTGCTCGTGGGTGAGATGTCGCAGCTGACCGATGCTTTCGGGGCCGCGGTGTTTCGGGCGCCGGCCGGTACGACACGGGTCATTGTTGTGCGCGAGGGTTTCATCGCGGTCACCGTCCTTGTGGCAGTGACGACGGGGCAGGAGCGCTTCGTCAGTGTTCAGCTCGAGCCGGAGGTCAGACTTGAAGAAGAAGTGACGGTGGTGGCCAGCACCCGCACCGACCGACGAATCGAAGATCAGCCGATGCGTGTCGAGGCACTGAACCGGGAAGAAATCGAAGAAAAGATGCTCATGACGCCCGGGGACATTGTCATGATGCTGAACGAAATGGGCGGCATGCGCGTGCAGACCACCTCGCCGTCGCTCGGCGCCGCGAGCGTCCGGATTCAGGGCATGCGGGGCCGCTACACCCGTTTCCTCTCTGACGGGCTGCCGCTCTATGGCAGCCAGCCGGGCGGTCTGGGGCTGCTCCAGATTCCACCGATGGACTTGGGGCAGGTGGAGGTCATCAAGGGCGTGGCGTCGGCACTCTATGGGGCTGGTGCGATGGGCGGCGTCGTCAACCTCCTGTCGCGGCGACCTGGCGAGGAACCGGAGCGGGAGATCCTGTTCAACCAGTCGACCCGCGGCGCCACGGACGGTGTGGTGTGGCTGTCGTCGCCACTATCGGACTCCTGGGCGATGACCCTCGTCGGCGGTGGCCACCGGCAGGACCAGACCGATGTCGACGGCGACGGGTGGACGGACCTGGCACGCTACGAACGCGGCGTCGTGCGGCCGCGGGTCTTCTGGGACAACGGGCGGGGCCAGTCGCTGTTCCTCACCGCCGGCACGACACGAGAGCAACGCACCGGTGGTACGCAGCCAGGCCGTGTGCTGCCGGATACGGGAGCGCCCTACCGGCAGGCCCTCGAGACCCGCCGATTTGATCTCGGGGCCCTATGGCAGACGGTGGCTGGGCGCTCGGTGCTGACCGCGCGTGCCACCCTTGCACGTCAGTGGCACGATCATCAGTTCGGAGAGACACTCGAACGCGATCGCCATGACACGAGCTTCGCCGAACTCACGGTGCGCCGCGCGACCGGACCGCATACGTGGGTCGGCGGCCTCGCGGTCGAGCGCGACGCCTACCAGCCATCCGATGTCCCACAGTACGCCTACGCCTTCACTACGCCAGGTGTATTCGTACAGGACGACATCGACGTGCGGCCGTGGCTGGCGTTGTCGATGAGCGGCCGGCTGGACCACCACAGCGAGTACGGATGGTTTTTCAGCCCACGCGTGTCTGCGCTCGTGCGGTCTGGCGACTGGTCGACCCGTCTGTCGACCGGAACCGGGTTCTTCGGTCCGACGCCGCTCACGGAAGAAACCGAAGCAGCGGGTCTGACAAGACTCGAGGTGGATGGCCCGCTGCGTGCGGAACGAGGCCGAAGCGTCTCGATTGACCTCACACGCGCGCACGGTCCATTCGCCGCAACCGCCACCGTTTTCGGGTCACGCATCGTCGACCCGGTGCACGTCGACCGGTCGACCTACGTGCTGCGAAACCTCGAACACCCAACCACGAACATCGGCCTGGAGTTGCTCGGGACATACCGGCAGGCGCCGGTCGCGCTCACCGCCAGCTACACCTATGTGCGGTCGCGTGAACAGGTCGGGCTGGTGACAAGCGACGTCGCGCAGACGCCGCGGCACAGCGTCGGGTTCGTGGCCATGGTGGAGAACGAAGACGGTCGCGTCGGCTTCGAGCTGTATTACACCGGTCGACAGCGACTGGAAGCCAACCCGCATCGCGACACCGGTGCGCCCTACACCCTGCTCGGCCTGCTGATCGAACGGCGGGTTGGCCGCCTCCGTCTGTTCGTCAACCTCGAAAACCTCACCAACGTGCGGCAACAGCAGTGGGACCCGGTCCTGCGCCCCGACCGCGCCATCGATGGCCGCTGGACGGTTGACGCCTGGGCGCCGCTCGATGGACGTGTCATCAATGGCGGGGTGCGGGTGCAGTTCTAGCGAGGCTGCCGCCTCGCCAGGCTACCGTTCTCCAATGGCCCCGCGCCGATATCGAAGCAAGTCGCCAGCACGTCAGGAGCGCCTTGTGACAGGCCTCGGTTCTGTTTCCGATCGCTGGCACGAAACGGCCTACCTGGCGCCCCCAGCCTCCGCGTCACGCGCGCGCGCGCCACTCAGGATGTTGGTCATCCCGTAGTTGCCCTCG